>JAEXBC010000375.1 GCA_023457875.1 Bacillota bacterium
AGATAAAGCAAAAGCTTTCCTGCCATCGTATTTAAGTCAAAATAATGTGAATCTCCTGTTACTTTAGAAGCCAAAAGTGGAAGTGGCATCCACTCTTCTTGCCTTGCTTCTAACACCCCATCTAGCTCATCCAATGCTTCGAGCACTTCCTTAAGCTTTTTATCATTTTGATTATAAATTGGATGGAGGGTGTAATAGCCATAATCCTTTTCCTCCAATAGCGTTGTAAGCCACATTTTAACTGCTTCACTTTTTAAGTTCTCTATGATACTACAAAAAAAATCTTGTCTCTTATTTTCTGCTTGCTCTATTTTTGATTGGTTGGTCTGTAATGGTTTTCCATTATACAATTCTAGAACCTTAATAAAATCAACCTCGTTAAACCTACCTGAAGAAAAATGACTGATGAATTTTTTTACTAATATCTTACATTGTTTAGCCTCCATGACCTGATAGTCAATAGGTGCTAGCAACGTAGTTTCCTCCACTGATAGATGTTCTAATATAATGTATCCACCAAGTCGCCCAAGACTTTCATATTTTTTTAAAATGGCTTTTATGATTCTTTCATATGCCTTTTTCTCCTTAAGATACGCCGCCGCTTCCTGCTCCTTCGTTTTCACTAGCTCTTCCCCCTCCCTTTAGCTTTAAAATAGCCACCTAATTCCATTAATGACTCACCTAAAGTAACACCTTTTGAATACCGTTCCAGTGATAGCGTAGCACAACAACCGTTGTATCATTCTCTTCTCGTATGATCTCGCAAATAGATAGATTATTTACAGTATCATAATCTCCCCATAATACCTGTGAGTTGATAATAAAATCTAAATCCAATTCCTTGAGTAGCCTAAACATATCACGTATATTATTTTCATCTACCCCAGCAAAGGCTTCATCCATTGAAATAATCCGTGGGCAATCCTTGCTGGCATTAGCATATCTCGCATAAACAGCTGAGAAAAGTGGGATATACATCGACATCGCTTTTTCTCCTCCTGAAAACTGGAAGAAAGCATTATTCGTAAGTTCCTTTTTCTTCTCGTTTTTCTTAACAAAATAAAGCTTAAATTCATACCACTTGCGATAATCTAGTACCTCTTGAATAATGGTATGATAGTTCCGACTCTCTCCTGTTCCTTCATAGCTTCTAATACCTTCTTTTACTTTTGCACCAAAGTGATCGGTAATCTTTTTCATATCCTCATCCGAACAACGGTCACCTCTTTCTAAGAGCTCAAGTAGTTCACTAATGTCTAATTGACCTTCATTTTCAGCCCTCTGTGGCACCCACTTCAAGCTTAGCCTTAAGCTACTTGAGGTTTCCATGGATTCCATCAGGGTATTAATCTTATCCACCCACTTTTTAGAAAGATAAATTTTACTGGTGATTTTAGAGCTAATGGTGTTTAGTAACACGTCTTCAAAGATTCTTCTTTCCTCTGTACTAAGGAGCATATTGGTTTCTTCAATATATTTATTGATTATCTCTATTAGCTGATAAAAGTCTACTTCTTTACTTTCTATTCTCGCTTTAATTTCTATACGATCTAGTATTTTATTGGTTTTAATACCATATTCTCTTAAGTCTGAACCATTTTTGCTGAGAGACTCCATCAGTGGTACAATATACTCCTCTTGTTTCTTTGACAAATCTACTGGTATATCTGCCACAACCTTTTTGCATTTTTCTAATACACTTAATTGCTCTAGCTTCACTACATAGCCAAGTGAATACTCCTCAAGAAATACTTTGCTATATCCCTCAAGTTTTTCTTGCTCTATTTGCGCTTTTTGTATCAGCTCTTCTATATCCTGGGTAAACCGATTAATCTGTTCCTCTAATCTCCCCAGCTCTTTATCTAACCCTTTAAGCTGGTCTGGATAATGTGTTTTTATATCTAAGCACCAATCAATCTGCGCTTCTACCTTTTCAATATCTGTGGTTTTTAGCGTCTCCTCTAAAGACCGTCTTTTGGCTTCTTCTTCCTTCAGCCTTTGTGTTAACTGATTGATTTCATAATATAAATTGTCTCTATCCTCAGCAATTTGTTCAAGGGTCTCTTTTAAGCTGGTCATCATTGCACCACAGCCCTGCAATTTGTTTTGGCTTATTTGAAGAGTTTTTAGTCCATCTCTATACTGCCTTCCTGTTTTTATAGCCTCTTCAAAGTGTGCTTTAGTGGCTGGGATGTGAATGCCCTGCATCTTCTCAAAGAGTGTCGTCTTTGCTAAGTTAAGCCTCTGGTGATAATCAAAGTAGGCCTCTCTTAGCTCAAGCAAGGCCTTATAGCACGCTTCCATTTCCTTCTTTGTGGTGTGACTTAAAACGAGCATACTTTTTATATCTTCTAATAACGGCAGATTTTTATATTCCTGCTCTAGCTCTACTAGCTTGATTTTAATGCTTAAGCCTTCTTCTTTGAGCTTAGCGATTACCTTTTGAATTTCCAAGATTTCCTGATTCTTCTCTTCAATAACAGCCTCTCTATGCTTCTTTCTAGCTGAAGCACCTATATACTTACTCTGATAATTTAAAGAAGCTTTACCTTTTAAAATACCAAGTCCATACCAACCTTTTTCATCAACATAGGCAAGCGGATCTTCATCTAAATAAATTCCTGTCAAGATGTGGTCAACTGCCTCGAAGCTCAGTCCCTCTAGCGCATTTTTATCCACCTCTAAATATTGACTTAGGTTATAACGCATCATATTGCCTTGGGTTCTTAGATACTTGTCACTTTCACCTTCGTCAAAAGCAAACGCTTTTTTTCTATCCTCTTCCTTCACAATAAGGGCATCTATAATACCCATACTTACCAAGGCACTTTCTATAGCTACTTTAGTGGTTTCTGGTATATCTTTTTTAAAGTCAACTACTTTATATAAAGGACTAAAAGAAATACCTAATCGAGTAAGTCTTTCTCTATTCTTGAGGACCTCCTCTGTTCGATCTGGCTCTATTTCCTTGGCATTTTTAAGCGCCTCAATCTGATTTTGTATAGCCTTGATGTCTTGCTCTTGCTTTTCGATTTCTGCTTGTTTGCTGGCCTCCTCAGCTAAAAATTCTCCTCTTTGTGTCTGATAAAAGCTGCCTAAATACTGGGAGATATCTATGAGCTTCGTATCTTCTTCCAAGGCATCTATTTCACCGAAAAGAGTTATTTGGTCTTCTTTATCAAGTGGCATATACCTCGCTAGTTTTTGCCAACTCACAAAGTTTACCTTATAGTCTTCCTTTGCCTCTAGTAATAGATTGTTTACCCTCTGCATTTCTTCTTCTATCTGGTTATACGCTGCTTCTTTTTTATCCTTACGTTCTAACGCCTCATTCGTCTCTTGTTGAAGCTTTTCATAAAGACTCACTTCTTTTTCGGCTTCTTCCAGTTTACCTAAATACTTGTCTAAGGTAATGGTGATAAAGCTGAAATCATATTTTTCAGGCTCTACTAATAGCTCCTTCTTTAATAGCTTCCCTTCTTCAAATAAAAAGAGCTCTGCCTGCTCTTCTAAATCCTCTAATTGCTCCTCCAGCTGACTTAGAACTAACTCATAACTATCCTGCTGCATTTTAATGGCATTATCCTTGTCTCTATAATTCTCATTCTTTTTCTCTAGCTGGTCTTCCTTTTTTTGAAGGGTTTCGTGATCTGTATTGATTGCCTTACTTAGCTCTAAAATATCTTGCTTTAGAGTTAATTCTTCCCTATCCTTTAGCTGCTCATATTGCAGCTGTGCCTTTTCTAAAGTTGCCGCCTTTTCTTCTCTTTCCTCACTGAGCTGATTTAATTCCAGCTTATTTTGCTTAAGTTTATTTTGTTTATCCTTTTCATTTTTCTTTTGGGCATCTATTTGCTCTTGCTGACTAAGCAATTGCTGTGCTTTTTGTACTAGCAAATAGCGATTATAAGCATCGTAGTAGTACTTAATATTTTTACAAGCTCTTTGTGTGGCTTTGTAGCTTTCTAGATTGCCTTGGTAATTATCCATATTCTCCATTGCTTCAGACATTGGCCTTAAGTCTTCTTCTGAAAGAACCTTAAGAGAATTACTTAGGATTCTATAGATCTCTGTAGGCTTAAAATCCTTGGATAGCTTAGGACTTCTTAAGTTAATAAGTAGGCTAAGAAGCTCCTCATAATTTTCCACACTGTCAAAGCCAAAAAGATACTCATTTACCTTTTTCATATACTCTCTTTGCCCCGTGGTAAAAATGCCACCCTCACCTATTTCATTTTCAAGCTGCTTTTTGGTAAGTGGTAGCTTCTCACCGGCATCCCTATAAAGAAATAAATCTTTCCCTATTCGCCTGCCGTCTGTTATCAAAAAGTACCAAGAGTCTAGCGGTTTATTTTTCACTGCCTTCATGCCCATTCCAAGGGTTAAAAAGTGCTCCTGTTCTTGCCTTTTAAATTCTATATACAAATAAGCCGTTCGCTCGGTGGTGTCTTCATCTAACAAGTAGTTCTCTATTTTTCTTGATTTCGTTCCAAAGGGGTCTAACCTTTCAGGTGCTTTATTTCCATCTAGCAAAAGGGGAACAAAGCTTTGCATGGTTACTGACTTTCCTGAACCATTGCTTCCTCTTAGCAGTAGCTTCCCATCTGATAATTCAAAAACCTCATCATCATAATACCAAAAGTTAACTAACCCTAATTTATTCGCCACCCATCGATTCATCCTGTTCACCTCCTGTGTATGTTTCTGGATAATCGCCTACTAGCTTTCCCGATAAAGGCATGATTATAAGCTGGTTGCCCTTGACTCTAAGCATCTTAAAGCGCTTCATTTCTTCTATGATAGCTGCTACTACTCTTTCTAAACTTGCTTCGCGATATTCCTTGCTCCAGCCCTCACTCTTTTGTGAAACCAAAAGCTCTACTAGCTGCTTAAATGTGCCCTCGTCTATTACAATACTATCTTCAGTGGTTCTTGTAAGTTCACCTTTTATCAACTGATTTCTAATAAGCCTATTAAATTGCAAAAGTATATCACTTATAGCACTGGTATTAGGAAAGGTAAAGCTTGTTTTATCCTGTTCCTGTGGTATGACTAAAGCGCCATTTCTGTGAAGCTGAAAGGTCCAACCTAGGTACTTCTTAAAATCCTCTTCAATAATATGGCGATAATTCTTCATATAGGCATAATCTTCATCATTGCTACCCTCATAATAAACAATAGGAGATAGCGCTAGCTTACGATATACTCTGTTTTTCCTTATGGCGCCTCTTTCAATGTCTAAAACATCCTCTTGTTCTACCTCTAGGTCCCTATAGCTCTTTAGCTGACTTACCTCTTGGTGAAAGGTTCTTACTAAATATCTAGATAGCCCCGTGCTTTCAAAAAGCACTTCCCTCTCGGCGCTTTGCATAAAGTCATCCTCTTGCCCATCCGTAATACGCATAAGCTGCTGTCCTAACACTACCTTTAGTACTTTAATAAGTGAGCGTCTTATTCTATACTGTGTCCAGTCTACAGCCTCACCTATAACATGGGCTGCTATATATTCTGTGATATGAGAAAGTAAAAATTGGTCCTCCTTATTTTTGTCCTCTAAAAACATAATAAGTAACATAAAAAAGACATACTCCTGCTTGTCCTCAAATTCTTTAATGCCCATCCAGCTCTCTGCAGTACCAGGTCTCTTTTCCAGACGAATAAAATCCCCACGCATAATCAATTCATAACCTAACTTATCCACAACAAAAGCTTTAAACTGTTTATAATTATCCTTGATTTGATAAAACAATTCACGGTCTGTTTCCTTAAAAATAAAGTTATTTTCTAATAAAGCCTTTAATTCCTCCATGCCTAATTTGCCTCCTTAAAGTGAATCACATAATGAGGCATGGTAAAATGACCGTCTTCACACTTCAGTACAATAGAATCAGTGCTTAAAGCCTCCACCCTAAATAATTTCCCGCTTTCCGTCTTACTCCAAGTCCTTTTGCTACTTTTCCCTTTGGAAAGCCATCTTAAAAGCATCTGCCGATCATGAGTCGCTAAGGTAGGTAAATTACCAAAATCTATTTTATCTTTTAAAATAAATTTTTCTACACTATGCTCTTCTTCCTTTCTTCTCCTAAGGATTTCTTCTTTTCTCTCTTTTTTTAACTCTGTTTTATCGATAATAGGATTTTTTATTGTCTTCTCACGATACGTACGTATCCTTGGTTTGATAAGTACCTCTGTGGGGCTTTCATCAAAAATACTACTATTCATACTTTCCGTTTCTCTCATCTCATTACATTTAATATGCATCGTTCCAAAAGTACCAAATATCATTGCTGAAAGCTTGTGAGCTTCTTCGATGTCCTCACACTTATGAAATAGCTCAGCCAGCTTAAGATACTCCTCTTTTCGGTTCACATTATTATTTCGTTTATCAGCAATCTGATAGGCAAACCTTGTAATCTTTCGAATAATTTCATTGGTACTGTCAATGAGGCGATCTACTAAGCATTCCTTACCATTCTTAGAGACGAACCATTCCTCCATACTACTTAAACGCCCCTTATTAATATCTAGGTATTCTGCTTCATCTATCACTAATTCCATGTTAACAATTGACTTTTCATAGCTTAGCACCTTGTTTAAGATGCGCTCTATGATTTCCGTTGAAAAATTCTCGAAAATGTCGCGTAGAGAGAGGGTACTCACCTGGATTTCCTTGATGAAATCTCTCAAATACCCAATGAAAGCTTCTTTAAACACCAAAAAGGCTGTGGTTTTCATAAGCTCCTCTGTCTTTGGCGAATAGAATCTTCCAATGTAATCCTGATAATTTTGATTAAGCTCCTTAAAGGCATTATTAAGCTCCTTCCACCACTCATAGACTTTTTTATCAGCTGCATACGAAATAGTCTCATATTGTGAAAGTAAGGTATAGAATTTCTCTACCAAGGCATGCTCAAGTGTAGCCGTGTTTTCCACTTTCATATGCTCAAGTCCAATGAGCATTCTTTCAATTTCTATAGAATAAACAGAAAGCTGATACCTAAAGGAACGGTTTTTAAACTCTTCTACCGTCTTTACCTTCGTTGTATCAGCCATAGCCACAATATTTTTCCATGTTGTAAGTTGGTCTAAATCCACCTTTAATTGCTCTAAGGTATAGTCCACAAAATCCTCATATTGCTTTAGCTGCTCATAAATATCTTCTTTAAATAACCAGTACTTCATCTTGTCATACTGCTTATACATGATTCGCATAATGGTTCGATAGCGCCAAGTATTCTCTGTCGACAAATATCTAGCTTCATCTATGGTTTTTGATTGCATTCTATCTAATTTCATAGAAGCTCCTTTATTTTTCATTTTTCTTAATTATATCATATAATGATTTATTTTAATCAGTATATAAAGAAACATAATCATCTGTTTCTTTATATATCAAAGGACAGCGTCAAGAGATTATTACCTTCTTGAAGCTGTCCTTTGATTTTTTCGTCGAAATATTATTAGTGAGGTTTTTCCTTTCAAATATCCCATTACATTTGATACACTATACTTGGATTCAAATTCAATTTGAACCCCCAGTAGAACTGGGGGTTTTCATTATGCAAAAAATAGATATGCCACTTTGTAAAGCGGCATATCTATTGATAAAATTTGCATACTCCGTATAATGCGCTGAATGCTTTTAGGGGTTAAAAAATATGTATTAAGTTTGCTAAGCACCATAAACTATTATTCTTCTTAATAGTTGTCTTGATATTCCCACGGGTCAGTGTTTAGTGTATGAATCATGTCATCGGTTACTTCTTTTACATTTTTCTCTGCTGTTTCCTTATCAGATTCGTTATTATAGTTATCGGAAATAACCTTCTTTACTACCCTTGGGACCGAATATATACAGGTCTTGGCCTATAAATTTCCCGTATTGTCCATCTTTTACAAAATTATAGTCGTACCTCGTGTTTTTTTGTTCCCATTTTTCTGATGATGTATCTTTAGAGTTATTGCTTTTTTAAAGCTTATTTTCTTCTCCCTTAATGACCCCCACAGTTTTTAGCTTTTTTAGTGGGGTGATTAAATCTAACTGATTAGCAATAACGGTATCAATGTCTTTATAAGCAAAACGACATTCCTCTGCTACATCCTTTTTATTACTCTTACCTAACACCACTTGTTGATCTTTCAAATCGCACATAACAGTTTCTACAGAATATAACTCTTTTGCTTTGGTTCTTGAGTAGACGCGTCCTGCGCCATGAGAACAAGACGTAAAGCTTTCCTCGCTGCCCTTCCCCTCCACAATATAGCTATAAGATCCCATAGCCCCTGGGATAATTCCCTTTTCTCCTAGCTTAGCACTGATGGCGCCTTTTCGATGTACCCACACATTTTTACCATAATGAAGCTCCATAGCTGCGTAATTATGGTGTACATTCAACTTATTCGTATAGATTATTTCCTCATCATAATATTTACCCATAAGCTTAGTAATAGTATCTTGGACACTCTTTAAAATCGTTTCTCGGTTTTCTTGTGCAAAATCCAGCGCAAGGTTCATGTAGTGAATATAGAGTCTTCCCTCCTCACTCATCACAGGTAAGAAGGCTGGATTAAAGCTTTCTGGAACCTCACTGTACCATTTAGCATTTAAGTCCTTGGCCACATTGTTGAAGTAGGTTCCAATTTGCATCCCTAGATGTCTGCTTCCTGTATGAATCATAATGCAAAGCATCCCCTCTTCATTCTCTTGAAACTCAATAAAATGATTGCCGCCTCCAAGTGTCCCCATTTGGTAAAAAGCATCCTCTATTTGTGGCAGTAAGGTAGGTGCCTTAGCATATTTTTCTATATCATTCATTGCCTGAGTTAATACCATAGAAGGTTGCACCTTTTTATGGTGATTATGACCTACTGGCACATTACGCTGCACAGCTCCTATGATACCTTGAAGGAGGTTGCCACTTCCTGTCTCTATTTCTTTAAGCAGACTGGCTTTTACATTGGTCTCTACAAAAATCATGCCACAGCCAATATCACTTCCTACTGCATGAGGTATAATCACCCCGTCTGTAGCAATGACTCCTCCAATTGGCATACCCATTCCTGTATGGGTGTCTGGCATCAGTACTACCCAATTTCTCACAAAGGGCAACTGTGCTAAATGATAGGCCTGCTCTAAACAGCTTTCCTCTATATCGTCTTTAGACTCTACCCAAATTTTAATAGGTGTTTTTGTTTTTTCCTCACAAATAACAAACATCTCATTTCCTCTTTTCTTTTTCTATTTGTAAATTAATCGTAGCACAGTTAATTTGTATAGTAATGTAAAAAAATTTACGAGAATATACCCATTCTACTCCTTTTTCGATAGCATAGAACATAAGCTCTAACCTGGTGTCCATTTAGATTTTCTTTACTTTATGATATGATAAACTAACAGCCATCATCTAAAAGGGGGATCAAATGAAACCATTTAATGAACTCATTAAAAACTTTGATAAAATTCGTGACTATCTCAGAGACTTTACCATCTATGGTTACAAGCAACGAGAAGACTTTGTACATAAAAGTGCCCGTACCTATGACAACGAAAAAAGACGTATTCAAAGTTATCTTGCCCCCTACATTAGTGAGCAAAACTCTCCAAAAGGGAAACGTATGGGGATTAACTTTGATTACTTAACCATTACTGGCAATCCGCTATATGAAGGCTTTAAAACCAAAAGCTTTACTAAAAATGATATCATGCTTCATTTTACCTTATTGGACTTACTCAAAACTTCTCCCAGATTAAGCCTAAATGAAATCTACGAAAGCCTTCTTACGGATTACCTTAGTCAATTTGATAGCTGTCGGCTGATCGATCAACGGACTCTTCGTATTAAGCTAAACGAATATACTCATAGCGGATTAATTATAGAAGAAAAAGAGGGCAAAACCTTTTATTATAGCCTCGCACCCAATCCTTTGGATACTTTATCAGACGAAACCAAAGGGAAGTTATTCTATGCCCTATCCTTCTTTCAGAATACAACGCCTCTTGGTATGCTAGGCCATTTTATATTGGAGCAGAATCAACAAGAGCTTCCCTACTTTGTCTTTTCCAATTTTCACTTTTCTCATACGGTGGATGAACTGCTTTTATTTGATTTATTCGAAGCGATCAAAGCGCATAAAATGATAAAAATAATCCACAGTAGCTCCGAAGAAAACATCGTTCTTCCCCTAAAGCTTGTGGACAATGTGGAACAAGGTAGGCGTTATGTAATGGTCTATCATTACAAAAGTCGGCTCTATAAATTCTATAGATTAGATCGTTTGTTGGGCGTAGAAGTGCTTGAAACTACAGATGAAGACTTTCCACAAAAGCTTCACATCATCAATGTTCTGTTAGATACCACCTGGGGCGTGGCACTAAGTGGCATGGATAAGCCCCACGACTTAGAGACGTGGCAGCTTACCTTACATATTGAGGAACACACTCAGCAAGCCTTACTTAAAACGATAGAAGCCTCTCACCCAGAAGCTCTACTGCTGCGGGTAGGAAAGGATACTTTTCTTTATACCCTTTCCATATTAGATGCCAACGAGGCAGTCCCTTGGCTTCGTCAATTTATCGGATGCATCGTTTCTATAAATTGTACCAATTCACAAGCTTTAAAACGTTTTATAAATGATATTAAGCTGATGAAATCTTATTATGAGGAGGTAAGTGATGACACCCTTTAGTGAATTGTACTGCAAATACTATACCTTAATCACTCAAATTCTAAGTCTTGCGCATAATCACTCTGTTGAACTCAATACATTAAGAGCTTTAATTAGCCAAAATGGGTTCTTGGAGTCTTCAACGTCTTTGCTCCCTAGTCTTATTAGTCAAGAGGAAGACGGCTATCATCTCCTTAAGAAAGATGCTCATGGGTATCATTCCATCCTTCAAAATAAGCCCATTAACTTTCTGACTTCCCTAGAGGCGTCTTGGCTAAAAACCTTATTGCAAGACCCTAAAATCCATCTCTTTTTAGAGGACGAGGATTATTATACTTTAAAAAAGGCACTCTCTTCTGTACCACCTTTATTTTCTCTAGATATGCTTAGTTTTGCAAGGCAAGGTAACTCTATCTCCTACGAAAAGGATGAGGCCTATCAAACGCTTTTTAAAAAGCTTACTGCTGCTCTTCAAAACGAAAACCTTCTTCTCTTATCCCTTACTAAAGAGGAAACCGACACTTCCCTCTTAGTGGCACCCTATAAAATAGAATATGCTATTAGAGAAGATCACTTTAACTTACTGGGCGTTGTCCTTGAAAAAGGAGAGCTTTCTAAGCTAAGACGAATCCCATTAACACATATAAAAGAAGTTGTGACCAAAGGCTGCGCCCCTAGCAGAATGGTACTAAACACCTTTACTCAAGCCTATAAATGCAAAGAACCCATTTATTTTGAACTCAATAATATGCGTTCTGGTTTTGAACGTGCTTTTATGTATCTTTCACCTTATGAACGTATCACGGAATATAATGAGGAAACCCAAACCTGCTTTGTACAGCTTTATTATTATCCCTTTGATGAAGCGCAACTGATAGATATGTTAATTTCCTTTGGTCCTATTATTAAAATTCTAGGACCGAAGCCTATTAAGGCTTGCTTTAAAAGTAGAATTGATAATCAATTCAATCTCTTCGCAAACTTTTTTACAAGATAACTCAAGTATTTATGCTATGATGCCTTCAATATTATTTTAACGGTTGCAGTGAAAAAGGGCCTCCCGCAGCCATTTTTTGATAGCTAATGCGACGAGCCCCTTTTTCATTTACGCTTAAATTCACTCCTACTTATGTAAAAACCTTACTTTCCATTTTACAGAATCTGAAGCAACAAATTCATTATTTGACGTGTCACAAATATTATACCTTTGAGTTACATATGTTGTAGGTGAAGTATTGTCTGAATTAGCTTCAACCTCTAACCAAACTACGTCATCCTCATCCCCTATCAATCCAATTGCTTTTACAGTATAATCATCAACTGCAAATGAAAGAATTGATAATGAACCAAATTCTATCGACTCAGTGAAGTTAATAAATACGTAAGATCTGTCTCCTTTTGATTGCATACCGCTTGCGCTGGTAGTAACATCAGGAGTTTCATCTTCATCACCCTCGAACTTATACTTTTCTACCTCTGGAGGAGTTTTATCTTCAACGCGTATGATTTGTGATGGTTCTATTTCTGCACCAAAAACTGATTTTGATGATGTAGTATCTTTAGTAACTATATCTATTCGTACTTTCCAATTTTTAACATTAGTATATTTAGCGTCCGTATTGATATCTTGATTAAGAGTTGCTACTATCTCTGTATTTCCATCATCATTCACATCCTGTGATTCTACACTATCTATTTTAAGAGAACCAGGAGTCGTTACATCATCATTTACCATTAATTCAACATCAGTATAATCGATTGTATCTAGATCTAGCTCTGTGTCAAATACAATTTTAATCTTATTTGTTGCAATTAAAGCTGCGCTA
>JAEXBC010000376.1 GCA_023457875.1 Bacillota bacterium
CATCATCCTAATGCAGCAGCAGTACTCGTACTTGGATTAGGTTGTGAAAATAATACGGTTAGTAGTCTTAAGCAATTAATCGGTAGCGATGAGGAAAACAGAGTGAAATTTGTTGTGGCACAAGAATGTGAAGAGGAAGTGGAGGCTGCTTTAGAGGTTTTATCTGAAATGGTTGAGTTTGCGGCTAGGTATAAAAGAGAAGAAGTGCCAGCTTCACAACTTGTGCTAGGATTAAAGTGTGGTGGCTCAGATGGACTTTCTGGTATTACGGCCAATCCTTTAGTCGGTGCTATCTCAGATCGATTAATTAGTGAGGGTGGCACAACTATTTTGACTGAAGTGCCTGAAATGTTTGGGGCTGAAACCATTTTGATGAAGCGCTGTCAAAACAAGGAGGTCTTTGATAAAACCGTTTCACTGATTAATGACTTTAAAAATTATTTTATAAAGCATGAGCAAGTGGTTTATGAAAATCCATCACCAGGAAATAAGGCAGGGGGGATTAGTACACTTGAAGACAAGTCCTTGGGGTGTATTCAAAAAGGTGGTAGTGCCACGGTAAAGGATGTCCTAACCTATGGCGAAAGGGTATCTACTAAAGGCCTTAATTTGCTTCAAGCGCCAGGTAATGACTTAGTAGCTTCCACAGCTCTGGCGATTTCAGGTGCACATATGGTGCTTTTCACAACAGGTCGTGGAACACCCTTTGGCTCACCAGTGCCAACAGTTAAGATTTCTAGTAACAGTGAATTATTTCAAAAAAAGAAGCACTGGATTGACTTCAATGCAGGGGAGCTTTTGATGGGTAAAACCATGGAGGAGCTTTCTTCTGAATTCTATAGTTATCTATTAGATTTAGCATCAGGGAAAATACAATCCAAAACAGAAGGAAATGGTATTCGGGATATGGCTATTTTTAAGGATGGTGTTACCTTATAAGCTTGACACTCTATTCAAAACACTATTTTTATTTATAAAAGTAGTGTTTTTTTAATATGTTATAAATTGTTTCTGTTGTGTATAGAATAATATGGTATAATATAGTGAGAAAGTCATAAGATTGCTTGAAATAGGAAAATAGGGTAGGAGGAAAACAAATGGCAATTAATCTGGTAAAAGGACAGAAAATCGACTTAACGAAAGGTAATGCAGGGCTTAATCAAATCATGGTTGGCTTAGGATGGGACCCGGTTAATTCAGGGAAAGGCCTTTTAGGAAGCTTATTTGGAGGCGGAAATAAAGATATTGATTGTGATGCTTCTGCTATTTTATTAGGTGCAGGAGATAAGTTGTTAAATAACAAAGATGTTGTCTATTTTGGAAATCTTACACATCCCTCTAAAAGTGTAAGACATATGGGAGACAACTTGACTGGTGATGGTGATGGCGATGATGAGCAAATCTTTGTTGAGTTAAAATCCGTTCCTGCTAGTGTCGAAAAAATTGTGTTTGTTGTTAATATTTACGATTGCATTAGTAGACGTCAGGATTTTGGTATGATTCAGAATGCATTCATTCGTATTGTGGATCATTCAACAGGTAGTGAACTTATCCGTTTTAATTTAACGGATAATTATAAAGGGTACACCTCACTTATTGTAGGTGAAGTGTATAGACACGACAATGAGTGGAAATTTGCTGCAGTTGGAAATGGTTCAACAGATTCTTCACTTAAAAATATAGTAGGTCGTTATGTTTAGATCCAAAGGATACTAGGTATCTTATAGATGATATAGAAAGGAGTAATGTGTAAATGGCAATTAACTTAGTAAAAGGACAAAAAATTGATTTGACAAAGGGTAATCCAGCACTAAAAAAGGTGATTATTGGTTTAGGTTGGGACACCAACAAGTATTCAGGGGGATATGATTTTGATTTAGATGCATCTGTATTTTTAGTAGGTGCAAATGGAAAGACTAATCATGATGAAGACTTTATTTTTTACAACAACTTAAAAAGTAGAAATGAAGCAGTAATCCATACGGGGGACAATCGTACAGGCGATGGTGATGGTGATGACGAGCAAATTATTTTAGAATTTGCTAAGATGCCTAGCGATGTAGATAAAATGGCAGTTACTGTAACCATTCATGAGGCAGTTGAAAGAGGACAAAATTTTGGACAAGTATCTAATGCCTTTGTCCATGTTATTAATGAAGAAACGAATGAAGAAGTACTTCGCTATGATTTAGGAGAAGATTTCTCTATTGAAACGGCTATCGTAGTATGTGAAATTTATAGAAATGGTTCTGAATGGAAGTTCAGCGCTGTAGGTAGCGGTTTCCAAGGCGGTTTAGCTGCACTTTGTAAAAATTACGGTCTTGATGTATAAAGATATGCAAATAGCTAAGGAGGAATAAAAATGGGTATTACGCTAGCAAAGGGACAAAAAGTAGATTTAACGAAAACAAATCCAGGCCTTAAAAATGTCATTGTTGGACTTGGTTGGGATATCAATAAATATGACGGAGGTCATGCCTTTGATTTAGATACCGCAGCTTTTTTAACGGACAATAGCGGTAAGGTGACATCTGATTCTGATTTTGTATTTTATAATAACTTGCGCCATCCATCAGGTGCAGTTACCCACTTAGGTGATAACACAACAGGAGCTGGTGATGGTGATGATGAGCAAATTAAGGTGCAACTAGAAACAGTACCAGCTAATATCGAAAAAATTGCTTTCACTGCAACAATTCATGAAGCTACTGCAAGAAATCAAAATTTCGGACAAGTATCTAATGCTTATATCCGTGTAGTGGATGAGACTACAGGCGCAGAACTTATCCGCTATGACTTAGGGGAAGATTTTTCTATTGAAACAGCCATTGTTATTGGAGAATTGTACCGCCATAACGGTGAGTGGAAGTTTAATGCTATAGGTAGTGGTTATCAAGGTGGGTTAGCTGCTCTTTGTAATAACTTTGGGATTAATATTGGCTAAGAAGGCATAATGTACTCAATACATTTAATAAAAAATAAGCAAAGAAAAATAAATGCAATAAATTAAGTACGGTAAAGTACTTTAAATGAAGTAATAAAATCCTAATAAAAAACAGATCTAAGCCTAAACCTTTGATCTGTTTTTTTATAGTAGTGGGATATTTATAAAATACTTACAGACAGCTAGTATAATATAATTACTTTTTGGGGAAAAGAGGAAAGAACTTGAGACATTTTCAGCATTTAAGTAAGGAAGAATATGAACGATTATTTTTTTTAATGCCAACGGATTTCACAAAAGATACAAAAAAGGAAATCCTGAGTTATGCACTTGGGGCAACCCTTTATATTCCAGCCGTGCATGATAAGCTGTATGAGTATTTAGTCACGAGGAAATACAACTCTTTAACCACACTTGTTATCTGCTTAGAGGATGGCATTAGAGATGATCAGGTAGGACAGGCGGAGCTCAACTTGGTACATACACTGCAGAGATTAAGAGAGGCGATTTGTGCCAAGGTCATACGAGAGGAGGAATTACCACTTCTTTTTGTTAGAGTAAGAAGTAGCCAGCAGCTTGAGCAATTATTAGAGATAGAAGTTATAAGAGCATTTGTTACAGGGTTTACGCTACCTAAATTTAGTAGCCATGAAGGGCAAATACAACTGCAGCTCATTCGCCGTGCCAACGAGAAAAATCACCTTAAGCTTTATGCAATGCCTATTCTAGAGACAAAGCAGATTATTGACCTAACAACAGGCTATGAAGAACTACAAAGCATTAAAGAAATACTTGTGAGCTACAAAGAAATTATTTTAAATATACGCATAGGGGCGACGGATTTTACGGGGCTTTTTGGTATACGACGCACCATTGATTCCACCATTTATGATATAACCGTTATAAGAGAGTGTATTGGTAGAATTATCAACTTCTTTGGGCAAGCCGGGGAGGGATGGGTGATTTCAGGACCAGTATGGGAGTTTTTTAGTAACCATAGCCGTCTTTTAAAACCAGAGCTTAGGCAAACCCCTTTTAGAAAATATGGGGAGGCAGGGAAAGAAGCAAGAGCAAAGCTTCTAGATAAAGCAGAAGATGGTCTGATTAAAGAAGTGATACTAGACAAGGTAAATGGGTTAATAGGAAAAACCATTATCCATCCTACTCATATTCGTTTGGTCAATGCACTGCAGGTGGTGACAAAGGAAGAGTATGAAGATGCACTGCAGATTATTAGTGATGAAGGTGGTGGTGTGGTGAAGAGTAAGGAAGGTAATAAAATGAATGAGATGAAACCACATACCAATTGGGCTAGAAAGGTACTAACAAAAGCAAATATATACGGAGTGATTAACGAAAATGAAGACTACACAGCCTTATTCTAGAGAAGTACACTTTAACGCATTAGATTGTTTAGAAGTGGTGATTCGTCCAACAAGCCAAGAGGAGATGGATTTACATCAACTGTTTTCACTAGCAGTTAGAAAAAATAAAAAGCGTCTATTTTTATTTGTCAGTAAGATACTGGGCAAACATTTAGCAGTTTCACCCTATATACCACGTTTAGGAGGCCTTTTGCTTGCAGAGTGCTTCTATCAAAATAAGTATCACAAGGCACTTCAAATGGACAAGCTTTTAGCTGGATTAAATAATCAGAGACAACTATCTTTTGTGTTTGATGAGTTTACTACTTTGAAATATCCTTTAGAGGAACCTACTTTATTTATAGGCTTTGCTGAAACGGCAACGGGGCTTGGACATAGTATGTTTAGTGCTTTTGATGAAAATGCCACTTATATTCACACCACTAGAGAACCTATTATAAGTGAGCAGCCGACCTTTTCTTTTATTGAGGAACATTCCCATGCGATGGGACATAGGTGTTATGCTAAATCAGCAGACTTTTTTAATGCATTTCGCCATATTGTACTGGTTGATGATGAAGTGACCACAGGAAACACAGCACTTAATTTAATTGAGGCCCTATACGAAAAGAGTGGTGCTAAACATTATACAGTAGCCGCCTTGTTAGATTGGCGTTCTGACTCACAAAAGCAAAAGGTGAGTGAATTAGAAAGAAAGCTAGGTATTTGCATTGAATTTGTTTCCTTAGTGGAAGGGCACTTTAACTACAAGCTGCTAAAAGAAATCGAAGGAGAGGCCTTTGAAACGAAAGAGCTATTAGATGAAAAGATGGTGAGTGAGGATGAAGCTTTACAGAATAAAGCTTTATGCACTATAGAACAAGAACATAACATCATGGTAGATACGATTCATGTGAGTTGTGGCACATACAGCAAGAAGATTATCAAGGGTAGTGATGAGGTGGAGAAGGAAAGTTTTTACCTAAATCAAACAGGGCGCTTTGGACTTGAA
>JAEXBC010000377.1 GCA_023457875.1 Bacillota bacterium
CCTGGAGGTCGGGCAGAACTACAGGAAACTACAATAGAAACAATTAAAAGAGAAATGGAAGAAGAATTAGGAGATTAAAACCAAAGTTGCAATCCATACACGAAAGGGGAAGTAATAATATGATGAATAAAGGATCAATAGAAGAAATAATTAAAAATTTGGAAGTACAGATGTGGGAAGCATTTTCATGCGGAAATTCAAAATTATTTAGTGAAGTAGTTTCTAATGAAGCGATGATGATTTGTGGCGGTTATCGAGAAACGGGTTATGAATATGCAAATATTGTTGCACAGATTAGATTAGATGGATATGAGATTAAGGATTTTGTTGTAAAAATAATAAACCCAGATTCAGTGTTGACGAATTATGTTATAAATGTTGAGTGTCCTGACCCAAGTATATCAGGAGTATTTAGAGTATCGTCACTTTGGATAAAGAACGAAGATAAATGGGAATTGGTGTTTAATCAAGATACTAAATTGCCATAAGTTTGCTTCTATAAAATTAAAATTTATTAATAGCATTTATTCTTGAAAGGTAAAAATGCGCATGAAATTATTAGTGTTATATCATTCAGGTGTTGGAAATACAAAATTGATTGCTAATAGGCTAAACAGTAAGCTTAAGCAAACCTATGTAACTGATCTATTTGCAGTTGAGGAGATAGGAGACGACTTTTCTTTTAAAAATTATGATGGATATGTTATTGGGTTCCCTACTTGTCATACACATCCGTCAGACAGTATTTTAAAATTTATAAATAGTATTGATATGCTAAAACGTAGTAAGCCAGCGTACATTTTTACTACGTGCGGGTGGTTCTCAGCTAATACGTTAAGGATATTTGCAAGATTGTGCTTAAATAAAAATATCATTCCTGTACTCCATCAATCATATAGATGTCCTGCAACAGATGGCACTTTAGTTGCACCTTATATAAAGGCGTTGTTTAGCTTTGAAAAGGGATTAACAAAAAAAATTGATAACGATGTGGAGAAAATTAAAACAGCATTTGAAGGTGAACCTAGTGCCAATTTGCCAAGGTTTAAATTGATAAGTCTTCTAAATTATCCAAATAAGAAAATAGGGCAATTAATAACGTTAAAAATATTTCTCCATAAGGATAAGTGCATTAAATGTGGTAAATGCATAGAAAATTGCATCATGAATGCGATGAATGCGGATGAAGAGAATTATCCTGTGTTTACTAAAGAAAAATGTGAAAAATGCTATAGATGCATACATCATTGCCCCAATAAGGCGTTATCGTTAAGTAAGAGGAAGGCTCCTAAGAAACTATTGACAGAGGAGAGCCTATATTTTGGGGACAAGTCGTAGATCTTTTGAGTATTAAATAAGAAAGAGATTTTAGCAGCCGATGACAGGATGAAATGAGATAAAGAGGTAACGATAGAGGAGAGACTAAAATGAGGAAAAAAATACTACTAGGTATTGGAGGAGTAATAATACTATTACTACTTTACCTTATGTTTTGGCCCAATCCGGTTCAGGCAGTTAAGGTGATACCACAACAGAAAATGCCAGAGATGAGTGGAGATTTTGAGGAAAATATTATATTAAGAGAAGTAAAGTTACTTGGTGAAGGCGTATGCTTAACGCCAGAAGATGTAGCATTTGATAAGCAGGGAAGAATTTATAGTGGCATGGTAGAAAAAGGTGATATTATGCGTTTTGGCTCAGATGGAAGAAATGCAGAGGTGTTTGCTAATACAGGAGGGAAACCGGCAGGGCTAACCTTTGATTCAAAAGGAAATCTTATTGTTGCTGATGTTGAAAAAGGACTGTTATCTATAGATCCTCAGGGAAAGATTACTACACTAGTGGATAGCTTTGAAGGTGAAAAGTTGTATATGATTAACGATTTAGACATTGATAGTAATGGTAATATCTACTTTAGTCAAACATCCCGAAAGTACCCTGTAGATAAAATGTTTTATGACATAATGGAATATCGTCCAAATGGTCGATTGTTTGTGTACTTTCCTGAAACCAAAGAAACCCAAGTATTAATTGAAAAGCTATATTTTGCAAATGGTGTTGCAGTAAGTCCTGACTCTACTTATGTTTTAGTTGCAGAAACGAATGCCTATAGGGTTTCTAGATACTGGATTGAAGGGCCCCAAAAGGGCGTTCAAGATATATTTATAGATAACTTACCTGGCTTGCCAGATAATATCGATTTTAATGGTAAAGATACATATTGGCTTGCGATTGTTGATGGACCGGAACAAAGGAAAACGTTAGATGGTCTTTTGCCACATCCATTTCTCAGAAAGATAATTACACGTATTCCCACCTTTATAACTCAACCGAATTCAGCTGGTGGATGTGCTTTTGTTCTTGGATTAGATATTGATGGATCCATTACTTATAATTTACAAGATCCAAAGGGTGAGGCGTACAACAATATAACAAGTGCTACTGAACATAACGGAAATCTTTATCTTGGAACGAACAGTCATGCATTAAATGGTATTGGAATAATACCCATTCCAGAGGTAGAATAAAGGGTATTCAAGAGATTGTATTTGCATAGCAATAAATAAGGGATTTTGAAAGTATCATGATGAAAACAAGGAGGCAATGGTGACTAAAAGGAGAAATACAAAGAGAAAAATAGGAATAGTAATAATAGCTTTTTCAATCTTTCTATGTGTTTTTGCATATGTTTCTAATAACTGGATTCAAAACACTAGATATATGATCTCTTCGCCTAAAGTAAACCAATCTATCACTATTGTTCATTTGTCAGATTTACATGGAAAGCAATTTGGAAAAAATAACATAAATCTTTTGAAAAATATTAAGGAAGAAAATCCCGATATGATTGTCTTTACAGGGGATTTAATAGATGCCTATAGAAACGAAAATATAAATGAAAGTGTAGATTTGCTGCAACAACTATCACAATATGCTCCAGTGTATTATATAAGAGGAAACCATGAATACAATTCAAGTAGATATCAAGAAATAATGGAAAGACTGCATCAAATAAAAGGAGACTTTTATATACTTGATGGAGATTATATAAATGCTAATATAAAAGAACAAAAAATCAGTATCTTAGGATTAGACAGAGATAAAAAAGGTGTAATAGAAAAGTTTATATCTGAAGATGGATACAAAATCATTCTTGATCATTATGCAGAAAACTTTATTGATAATGCTAATCTTAGTCAATTAGAAGCTGATTTAGTTTTAGCTGGACACGCTCATGGAGGCCAGTGGAGATTGCCTATAATTGGGGGAGTATACTCCCCAGGACAAGGAATAAATCCTAAATATTATCAAGGTATGATTGAGAAAGGTGGAAGCATACAAATCATTAGTAGGGGGCTAGGAAATAGTACATTCCCTCTTAGGCTTTTTAATAGACCAGAAGTGATTACCATCGTAATTGAGCAAGATATAAGGTAAATTTAGTGGGAGGAAGAGTGAATATGAGAGTTTCATTTGATTTAGATGACACACTGTTTGTTGATGGTGCTCAAGTTAAAGCAGAACCATTACTTCCCTTTCCACTAAAGTTGATTTATAAAGAACGACTAAGACTTGGTGCACCAGAATTAATGAACAAGATTAGAGCAGAAGGAATAGAACTTTGGATATACACCACATCTTATAGAACCGAGAAATATATCAAAAATTATTTTAAACATTATAACGTAAAAATTGATAATGTTGTTAATGGAGATAGGCATGATCATGAGGTTCAAAAAAAGCATCATTATACTTTGCCTTCAAAGTTGCCGAATAGATACAGAATAGATTTACATATTGATGACGATGTTTCAGTAAAGCAAAATGGAGTGGTAAATGGATTTAATGTTTATTTGTTGAAAGAGGAAAATGAGAATTGGGCAGAGGACTTATGGGCATTTATTATGAGGCTGCAGAAGGATTAATTAATAGTTTATTTTAGAGCCTCACTTTATGTCTTAGATATTGGATAGCAATGGGATTTTTCTTTATTTCTTTTTGAGAAATACTAAGTACTAATCTTCTGAAGAATGTGATATCATTATTTTAAGCTTATTCATTTATCACTATTATAGTTTCGTAGTGCATATAGAATACAGGAAGAATAAAACGAGGGAGTTAAGTAAAATGAAGATATTAGCTATCATGGGATGCTCAAAAAATGGAAGTACAACAGAGATTGTGAGGTATTTTGAAAAGACATTAACTAAGTCAGAAGAATGTGAGTTTGAATATCTCTATTTACAAGATTATCTGACTGATTTTTGTACGGGATGTCACAACTGCATTTTTATAGGGGAAGATAAATGCCCTCATTATGATCAGGTTAAGGTGATAGAAGATAAGATGTTAAATACGGAAGTTGTTTTATTAGCTACACCGGGTTATATGTTCAGCGTAACAGGAATAATGAAGAACTTTTTAGACCATGTGGCCTATAATTGCCATAGACCAAAGTACTTTGGGAAAAAGATATTTTTAATTTCGAGCTGTACAAAACAGCAGGAAAAAGGGGTTTTTATTCCTATGGAGACATGGGCAACTGCCACAGGATTTACCTTTATGGGTAAATTTTATATGGATATGCTTCCTTTACCATTTATTGAGGAAGAGGTTAATAAGAAAAGAAGGTTCATAGAAAGGGAAGTAAAACGTTTTAAAGAGCAGTTAGGTAAGAAAAGAAAGCTGGTTTTTGGAGACGTGGTTATTTTTCATGTTTTTAGATCGCTATGTCAAACTGCACCTAAAATATTTAAGGCGGACTATGAGTACTTTAAGGCAAAAGATGCCTACAACGGCAGTACTAAATGGTACATACCAGCTCAGGTTAACTGGATTCACCACCATGCAGCAAATTTTATCGAGAGGTCAATGAAAAAAGGAATAGGCAAAATGTTAGATACAAAGCAACTTGAGCAGACAGAAAATAGATATAAAATCAAATTATAAAAAGGCATTATATGTAATGATAAGTTATAAGGAGGAATATGTAGTGGATTTACATACTGATTTAAAGGCTAATCTAACATATATAAGTGTTGGAAATGAGAAGAGCAATGAAACGCTTTTATTTATTCATGGTGCAGGGGGGATTTCTGAGTCTTTACTTGAACTGGCATTAAATTTTAAAGAT
>JAEXBC010000378.1 GCA_023457875.1 Bacillota bacterium
AAATAGAAATGTTGCATGAGGATAAGTTACGCCCTCTAGAATTGGAATATTATTCCTCATCTTCACTGGCAATTAAATGGGTTCATTTATGCACGTTTATAGTATAAATATTTTTATGTATAAGGAAAAATAACGGAGGTAGAGTTGTGACAGTTAAAAAAGAAAAAAGTAATGTGCGCGTCATCCCACTCGGGGGATTAGGCGAAATTGGAAAGAATATGACCGTGTTTGAGTATAAAGAAGAGATGATTATTGTGGATTGCGGCGTGGCTTTTCCAAGTGATGATATGCCAGGGATTGATTTGGTGATTCCAGATATAGCCTATTTGAAAAAGAATAGCGACAAAATAAAAGGGATCGTACTCACCCATGGACATGAAGATCATATTGGAGGGCTGCCTTATATTTTAAAGGACATTAACGTACCTGTGTATGGTACCAAGCTTACTATTGCGCTAGTGGAAAATAAGCTTAAGGAACATAATATGCTTAGTACCACAGAGCGCATCAATGTCATGCAGGGTGAAACCATTCAGCTTGGAAAATATTTTAGGGTGGAATTTATTAATTCCAACCATAGTA
The DNA here is from genome assembly GCA_023457875.1 of Bacillota bacterium. Taxonomy (GTDB): domain Bacteria; phylum Bacillota; class Clostridia; order Lachnospirales; family Cellulosilyticaceae; genus Cellulosilyticum. Next base: position 583 of record JAEXBC010000378.1, read on the forward strand.
TTGCTGATGCAGTGATGTTAGCTATTTTTACTCCAGTAGGAACACTGGTCCATACAGGTGATTTTAAGCTGGATTATACACCGATTAAAGGGAAGCCCTTAGATTTACATCGCTTAGCGGAGCTTGGTAAAAAGGGAGTACTTGCCTTGTTTGCGGATAGTACCAATGTAGAAAAGGCGGGCTATAATCCATCGGAGCGTATGGTTGGCAATACTTTTATAGGTGTTTTTGAAAAATATAAGGACAGGCGCATCATGGTCGCCACCTTCGCTTCAAACATTGACAGGGTTCAACAAATCATACAAGCTGCTTCTATGTATAAAAGGAAGGTAGCTGTACTTGGGCGTAGTATGGTGAATGTGGTGAGGACGGCAAGTGAACTCGGGTATTTAGATATACCACCTAATACACTCATTGAACCAGGTGAAATCAAACGCTTTACCGATAACGAAGTTGTAACGATTATGACAGGAAGTCAAGGAGAGCCTATGGCAGCCTTATCTCGAATTGCCATTTCTGAGCATAAGCAAATTAATCTTAAGCCAGGGGATGTCATTATCTTAAGTTCTACGCCGATTCCGGGAAACGAAAAGACAGTTTTTAGGGTGGTTAATGAGCTGATTAAAAAGGGGACAGTGGTTATTAGAGAAGATACTCATGTATCTGGTCATGCCACACAAGAAGAATTAAAAATAGTTCATACACTTGTAAAGCCTAAGTATTTTATTCCTGTTCATGGTGAATACAGACACCTACAAAGTCATATTGAACTAGCTGTTCAATTAGGCATGGAAAAGAAAAACACACAGATTCTTTCTATTGGAGATGTTCTGGAGCTTAACAGACAGGTTTGTAAAGTAACTGGTACTGTTCCATCAGGCCAAATACTTGTGGATGGTTTAGGTGTTGGAGATGTCGGAAACATTGTTCTTCGTGATCGTAAAGCCTTATCACAGGATGGACTTGTGATTGTGGTGATGGGACTTGAGCGAAATTCAGGAATGCTTGTATCTGGTCCAGATATTATTTCCAGAGGTTTTGTCTATGTAAGAGAGTCAGAAGGACTAATGGAGGAAGCTAAAAAGGTCATTCAAAGAGCGCTAGAGGACTGTGAAAAAAATCACACGAGAGAGTGGGCTCAGATAAAAGTACTGGTAAGAGATGAGCTTCGAGAATTTATATGGAAGAAAACGAAAAGAAATCCAATGATTTTACCAATTATCATGGAAGTTTAATAAAACCCCCTTCTCCTAAGTTTAACGATAGGAGAAGGGGGTTTTAAAGTATAAGCGTTTCATTAATAATAATAAGAAAGACACCTTAGAAGGTGTCTTACTACATTTCATAAAATATAAAGATACTAGCGATTTAAGCGTTTGTTGATATCTGCTTGACGGTCATTTGAAAACTTTAAGAAATCCTTCATCAGTGATTCAAAACCTTCAGCGGGAGTTTCTTTCTTTGGTGGTTTTGAAGTGGACTGTTTAGAAGAGGCCGCTTTAGGTTTTTCTTGAGTTTCTTTAATAGAAAGAGAAATTTTACCTTTTTCAGCATCGATAGATAGAATTTTAACTTTAACTTGATCTCCCACCTTGATGGCTTCATTAATGTTTTCTAGATAACCATGGGTAATATGAGAGATATGAACGAGTCCTTGGGTTGTTCCGTCTAGTGAAACAAAAGCTCCAAAAGGTTTGATTCCTGTAACAGTTCCTTCGATAATTTGGCCTACTTGAAATTTTTCCGACATGATAACACTCCTATTAGAATAAATAACTTCTACATTATAGCATAGTTTTAGCTAGGATGTATACTGATTTTAAAAAATTTCATTAAATAAAACAAACCCTTAAAAAGCACTTAATCGTAAAAAAATCGCATAAAAACTATTATCATGCGCAAGATAGTATGATATAATGAAATTTGTGATAAAAATAAATGTAGAAATAGAATATAGATAGGTTGATAAAGAATAATGATCATTTCTAGGAGGTAAAGTATGAACTTATATTCCCTTATTCGTGATGTGAAAGATTTCCCAAAAGAAGGTATTCTTTTTAAGGATATTACGACCCTTCTTCAAAATGCGGATGGGTTAGCAG
>JAEXBC010000379.1 GCA_023457875.1 Bacillota bacterium
GTTTTAATTGCATTTTAAAGACATACTTATATACATTTATTGATAATTTCACTGATGTGATTAAAATTGTATATGAGATTTCTAAATTTAGGACTTTAAAAACACCTGTTTTTGGGGTCTAATCATAAATATTTCTAGAAATATTTATTAGTTAATTCTGTGCCCTTTATTTTAAAAAAAGTATGTACAGTATCATTTTGCTTATACTCACAAAACAATAATTCCATATAAGCCTATATAGAGGTAAGAGGCTCTGGCTTTCCGTAGATGGACCTGCGAGTATTTCGTACAGGTGCTTGGCAAGCTTTTGGGATGGGTTTTAGCTTGACTGTTTGAGCGTAGCGAGTTTCAAGCGTTCATCCCAAAAGTGAAGCTTAGCAACTGTAGAAATGCGGAGCGGAGCATCGTAGGATAGTCAGAGCCTCGACCCTCTTCCACAAACTAATACCGCATCCTTTTTATCTCTATAAGCTTATATCCTCCACAAGCCTATATCTCAGCCAAGCAAATACCGCATTTTATATACTCTTTAAAAGCTCCTATCATCCGTAAGCCCCTATCACCCACAAGCTTCTATCCACATAAGCTAATACAGCCTCCTCCCAATTTATTTTATTTCTTTTTTCTACCAAAGGTTATATAATATGATTGAATGGAAAGGAGGTTTATTATGACACCAGAAGTACTATATGTTTGTGAATATGTAAAACCCAGCGTTAAACAAACTCTTGTTCAATCAAAAAAACATACCCATGACCATCCAGAGCTTTCAATTATTCTTGAGGGGACTGCCTCCTACATGATTAACGGTCAACCCGTTACCTTAACTAAGGGTGATATCGTCCTTTTCAAAGCTCATGTGCCACATAGCGTTTTTCTTGAGAGTCAAGGTTACTATAGAGATTTACATATTGGAATCAATCATCTTCTAGATAGTTTTGATGCAAAATTGAATGCACTGCCTAACGATTATGTTCTCTTAAACTTCCTGAGTGAAAAAAAAGACTTTCTTCCTCTATGTGAAACCGTTATTGAAGAATCTCGCTTAGGGAAAAAAGAATGCCAAGCTATGATTTTAGGTGTGACCCTTCAGCTATTTGTGCGTTTACTTCGTATCTGGGAGGACGATACATCAACAATTCAAAACACTTTGTACCCCATAGGGTATCCAGATAAAGCAAAAGTTGTGGCTTTAATCACTGAATACATTGAACAAAATTATATGAACGATATCTCTCTTGAGATGTTTGCCAAAAATATGTATTTAAGTCAGGTTTATATTTCTAAAATTTTTAAAGAAGAAACAGGCAGCTCACCCATTAACTATCTGATTAAAACAAGACTTTCCAAGGCTAAAGACTTGCTTGAAGAAGAAGGTTTACCCATCAAAGTCGTATCTTATCAAGTGGGTTATCATGATGCTTATCATTTTAGCAAATTATTTAAAAAGTATTATGGTTATGCCCCCTCTGCTGTTAAGAAGAGCAATCCAGCTGTTTCTTAGAATATATCTATTTCTTAAAAAACCATCAAAAAAGAGCGACTTCTTTAACGTTTCGTTAATAGTCGCTCTTGTTTTATTTTTTATTCCGCGCTTTTTGTTATATTATGCTTGCGGAGCACCAACTGGACAAACAGCTGCACATGAACCGCAATCGATACATTCATCTGCGTTGATTACATAGATGCTATCTCCTTCAGAAATACATGATACTGGACATTCACCTACACATGCACCACAACTAATGCAATCTTCACTAATATTATAAGCCATAATCCTTAACCTCCATTGTGATTATTATTAACACAGATTTATGATACTATTAATCATAAGTTATGTCAAGATTATACATCGCACAATCTTTGTACTATAGACAAATCTCTACATTTTGTCAGATGAGTGAGGTAATAGCTTTTTATAGGTACGATCTACCCCTAGTGCACCAAGAGGTGCTGTAATTAAAATCGCTAATACCGCCACTGTTAGCACCAGCTTACCACTTGTCAAACCATTTGCTAGTGGAATCCCCCCAATAGCCGCCTGTACCGTTGCCTTAGGTAGGTATGCTATCCCACAAAATAACCTTTCTTTTGCAGTTAAAGGCGTTTTTATTAAACATAGATATACTCCCAGCATACGAAACATCAGAGCCCCTAATATCAATAAAATGGCCATCGCTCCAGCCCCCAGTGCATAGCTCATATCAACCGTTGCCCCCACTAGTACAAACAAAATCAGCTCCGCTCCTACCCAAAGCTTTGAGAATTTAAGTGAGAGTCTATTGGCGACCACTGGATAACCTTGAAGTAATGTAATGCCTACACACATTACGGCAAGAAGTCCTGATAGCTTTCCATCTGCCCAATCTTCAAGTGCAACTAGCAAAAAGGCGATGCTTAATAAAATCAGCACCTTCATTGAATCTCTTAGGTGCAGGTGTTTAAATAGCCAAATAAGCCCTAAACCTAATAGGATTCCCACCACTACGCCTAAAATGATGGAAATAGGAATGTTGGTGAGCCTAATAAAGGAAAAACCTTCTCCCTTTGCTAAATCCATAAAAGAGGCAAATAAGACAATAACAAACACATCATCTACAGAGCTCCCTGCCATAATTAGCTGTGGGATACTATGTTCTTTTCCATAGCCCTTTTCAATCAGCTTTAACATTCTTGGAACAACAACTGCTGGTGATACAGCGGCTACTACACTTCCTATAAGGGCAGCTTCAACCACGCTTACCCCAATCAGGGGCGGCGCCAATATAACCACTCCGATGATCTCAAAAAGTGCTGGCATAAAGCACATCAAAATAGCTGGCCTTCCCACCTTCTTAAGTTCTTTGATATTAAGTCCCAAACCTGCTCGTGTTAAAATAATTACCAAGGCCAATTTCCTTAAATCTGCTGAGATATCTAGGATAGAGCCATCTAATACATTAAGGGCATAGGGGCCTAGTAAAATACCTGTTAAAAGCATACCAATCAAGGCAGGTAATTTTAGTTTTTGCGCAATACTTCCTAATATAAGCCCCACCAAAAATACAAGTGCTAAACTCGTTAACATATTCATCCTCCTATAAGTAAAATCTTTTTAATCTATTACCCTGTACTAAGGCTCAAAAAAAGGCCAACTTCCCCTGTAATAGATCATTACAGAAGTCATCAGCCATTTTGGCGGTTTTGGAAAATCCAAGGGAGAACCTCATTCCCATTTTATTCATGTTGTATTCATTTAATAAGCCTTATACTCAATTGATTAATGCTATATTAGCATAGGTAAGCGGCTTTATCAAGTTTAAATAAACTCCATTTCCCAATTAAACCTGCCTGTTTCGTCGTTTTTCACATATTTTAAGTAGGCAGAGAAGGTGGTTCCCTTTTTGCTCTTTAAATTTTTAAAGCCAACCTTGCCATTTTTAAGAAGTAATTCTACCATAGGCCTGGTTACTTCTTTTCCTAAGGCTGCAATATATTTATCGTCCTTCCAAATCGTATACTTACACCCACTTTTCCAATTACAGCAGCCAAAGGCTTTATCTGTTTCAATAATGGGATTGCCACAGACAGGGCAGTTTCCTACACTTTGCGTTCCCTTTGGTAAGGCGATTTTTTCTCCACTTAGTATGCCTTGGTCTTGTTTAATGGCAGCTACTGCTTCTATCGTAAAGGATTTTATCATCTCCAAGAAATCTTGTTTTTTGACTCTTCCTTTTTCAATATCAGATAAAGTCTTCTCAAGCCTTCCTGTGTATTCAAGGTCAAAAAGCTGTTTGGCAGGGAAGATTTCCACCAAGCTTCTTCCGAGTGGGGTACATACAAGGCTTTTGCCCTTTGCTGTAATATAGGTAGCATCCTTTAACTTTTTAATCGTTTCTGCTCTGGTTGCTGGTGTTCCTATACTAAAGCCGCTTAAGATGGTTGCCATCATTTCTTCTGAATCCTCTTCTGCATCCTTAAAGCTTTTTCCGCAGGTTTCCATTACCCGAAGCAAGGTTTTCTCAGTATGGGGTTTAGGTGGTTTCTTGGTAACAGCATTGACTTTAGCCTCCATCACTGCCACCTCTTCTTTGATCTGAACTTGAGGCAAAATCGTATCTTTGGCATCTGTGTTCTCCACCACCTTCCATCCCATTACGAGCTGCACTTTTCCTTTGGAAATAAACTCACCTTCATAGGGCGTATCCTTTACCTTGATGGTAAGCTTTGTCTCCTCATACTCCGCTACAGGCAAGAATTGCATAATAAAACGGTCTTTAATGGCTTGGTAAACCACCTGTTCATCTGGGGATAAGCTTTTTGGGATCATATAGGTGGGCACGATGGCACTATGGCTTTCTACCTTATTATTGTCAAAAATTCTTTTGTGATCTGCAAATTGAATTTGATTTTCATAGGGCAAGCCCTTCTTAAGGGTATCTAGCACCTTCTGTGTTCTATCCTTTAAGCTTTCTTCAAGGGCCATACTTCCTGTTCTTGGATAAGTGATGTACTTTTTCTCATAAAGTGACTGAGCCACCTTTAATACTTTGTCAGCAGTAAAGCCTTTATATTTACTGGTGATATACCCCTGTAAGTTAGAGAGATTGAATAAAAGAGGGGCATATTCCTTCTTTTTATCTACCTGCTTATCCACTATTTCTGCTGTCTTTCCCTTTATAGCAAGGGCTATTTCATCAAGGCGGGCTTGTTCATCAAATTTTTCATTTTCTTTTTCATAATAAGTACCTTCAAAAACTTCGTTTTTATGTGTATTAAAATGAGCAATAAGCTTATAGTAGGTAGAAGCTTCAAAGTTCTCAATTTCCTTATCTCTATCATAAATAATTTTTAGGGTTGGCAAAAGCACACGGCCAATATTTAAAATGCTCTTTTTACCTGCATTGTATTTTACTGTAGCCACTGAGGTTAAATTAATACCTATCATCCAGTCTGCCCATTGCCTACCGATTCCTGCGTCTTGTAAAGGTTGCATTTCTTCATTTGGCTTAAGCTGCTCCATCCCTTTTCTTACTTCATCCGTGGTCCACTCATTCAGTAAAATACGAAAAACAGGTTTGCCAGTATTTAAAAACAAGAAAATCTCATCACCAATAACCTGCCCCTCTCGGTCAAAGTCTGTGGCTGAGATTAGTGCATCTACATCTTCTCTTTTCGCCAAGCTTTCGATAATGTTAAGCTGTTTTCTAGCGCCTGCATCTTCCACTGCCTTATTTTTGCTATCACTCTTGACTTTATATTTAAACTGATTTGGGATAAAGGGAAATTTTTCAAGACGCCAGCTTTTCATGGTTTCATCATAGTCTTTGGCATCATATAGCTGCAACAAATGTCCAAATGCCCAAGTGATAAGATAATCGTCTCCTTCAAAGTATCCATCTCTTTTTACTTTTATATTAAATGCATCAGCAATATTCTTGGCTACTGAAGGTTTCTCTGCGATGATTACCTTTTTCATTTAAGCCACCTCCCACTTTCTTTGTCCTTTTTGAACCGCCAAAAAAGGTGATATCTTATTTTCCATAAGCCATCACCTTTATGACATTTTTGGGGTGTTCAATTACTCTTCTTGTTGATCCTCATCAGTAGAGCTATCCTTGGCATTAGCTTTTTCATCGTCAGCATAGCTCATAAAATCTTTGATCTTCACATACTCAATTTCGTCTTCATCCTCATCATCATAGATGCTATCATCATACTCATCATAATGTTCATCTAATTCATCAAAGTCATCATCGAAATACTCATAGTGCTCTTCTAAATCTTTTTCCCTTTTTTTCATAATCCAAATCATAACGCCTACCAAAATAGCTATCACACTAATGGCTACAGCAAGCCAAGCATACTTTTTATGATCATCTTTTTTCATTAATCTCCTAACCTCCTCAACGGTGAGTGGGAACTCATTCCATCTCATTTTCATCTTTCCAACTCCTTTTCGCCTTCCATATAGTATATTATAACAATTAATAATTTTTATAACAACATGTACCTTCATTTTCTTATTTGCTTATTTGCTTATTTTGTCACATTTCATTGAAATTATGCAGTGGCAAATAATATCTGTCTATCTATCGGTTAAAGGCGATCATACTTTCTGTATGGCTTTATACTTTTTTTGCTACACTTTTATGTATAGGAATATTATAGCATAAAGTATTAAAAATGATATGGCTTTTCTCATTTCTTTGTCCTAAAAAATCATTCATAGGCTTCTGTGGTAAGCTGCCACCCAGCATTCAATAAATCAATAGCCGCCTCTTTGGTTGCAAGATAAGGCGAAAAGGCACTAGCACTTCCTGCTGCAATACCCATCCTAAAGG
>JAEXBC010000380.1 GCA_023457875.1 Bacillota bacterium
GATTGTATGTAAATACCCTCGTGTAACAGCTTTTTTATACACTTTTTTCTAGAGGAAAAAGAGAGAAAGTATGCCACATCTTCATAAAACAAAGGTGATTTTGTACATAAATAAGCCCAAATAAACACATAAATAGAATGATAAACTAAAGGGACAACAGGAGGGATCTTAATATGAAAAGATCTAAAAAAGAACTATTAAAAAAAGGAATTTGTTTATTTTTGCTTTTACTTATGCTACTTAGTCAGATGAGAGTTACCTTTGCTAAGGAACCTTTTGTGGTATGTATTGACCCAGGGCATCAGGCAAAGGGTGATGCCAAAGGAGAACCCATTGCACCAGGCTCGTCTTCCAGAAAGGCAAGGGTGTCTTCTGGAACCACAGGGGTCGCCACTAAGAAAGCTGAGTATGTGGTGAACTTAGAGGCTGGGATGATTTTAAAAAGATTGTTAGAGGAAAAAGGCTATACAGTAGTCATGACCAGAACCACAAATGACATTAACATAAGTAACTGCGAACGTGCACAAGTTGCCAATCGTGCCAAGGCAGATATGACCATCCGCCTGCACTGTGATAGCATAGCTAATGGAGGTAAAAGTGGTGCCCTACTTTTGGTACCCTCCAAAACAGGTAAATACACGAAAGACATTTATCCTGCCAGCAAGGCTTATGCGGACCTACTTAAGAAAGCGCTTCAGGAGGCAGGGGTAAAGGTAAACGGCATATTTGAAAGAAGTGACATGACAGGTTTTAACTGGTCCCAGGTACCTGTGGTGATTTTTGAAATGGGCTTTATGAGTAACTACAATGAGGACAGAATGCTTTCGGATAAAGCTTACCAAACCAAGTTGATGCAAGCAGTTGTAAGTGCCATTGAAGCGTATAATCAATAATTTATGAAAGCTAAAGCGTTAAAAAGTTATGCTATGTTGCAGGCTTTTTAGTCGCTTTAGCTTTTATATTTTAATAGTATACATTAATTAAATGAAATCGGATGCCTTTATTGCTCCAGCCTAAATCATAGGGCACAAGGAGACGGTCGGTGTTGTGACAAGTTACAAGAGGATAGCCTTTAGAATCTAGGCCAGTAACTGTAGAAATATGAGTGATTTTTCCTTTCTTTTCATAGGCTACAAAATCTCCAGGGCGAAGCTGATAGGCGTCTTTATAAACCTCTTGGTAAGTACCCCGTGCAATATAGCCAGCTCGGCCACTATTTACCATATAGTTTTTGAAGCTTTGGGCATTTACCCATGCCTTAGTACCTTCTCTACTGCAGTAGTTCCAAATAGCATTTTTTCTAAAACCACCGCCCTCATACAAAATTTGAGAAGCAAAATTAGCACAATCGCCACCATCTGGATTAAAGTTTTTGTAATCTTTATTATACTTAAAAATAAGTTCAGGAATTGGATTAACCCCACAATATTTATGTGCATAATGGATAGCTTTTTGCGTACGTTCATCAGGGGTGTACTCAGGCATTTTATGATTGGCAATATAATTTCTGATGTCATCTGTTTTTAGCGTTTTAAGATGTAAGGAGTCGGCAAAGGGGTCTGTATACCATTCTTTGGTGATGATGTAATGGTCCCCCTCTTTTTTAAGATTGATATAGTGAGAGGTGCCTAGATAGAAGGTGTTAGGCGTTTTGGGTTGGTCCACATAGTTATAAGTAAAGGCAGTGCAGTTAAAGCATAGTATGCCATAAAGATCTTTTTCTTTTTCCTTTACTTTACGGACTTTAATGGTGGATTCAATACGGTCAAAGGTGATTGCCTGCTTATCACACCAGTTTTTAAAATATTTAATTTTTTGAGCCTCACTTTCATATGCCCATAGACTGACTTTGATTTTAAGGTTATAGGAGGATTTTAAGCTTTCTGCATCTAAGTTCTCAATACACTGATTACGATGTTTAAAAATTTGTTCTAGGATTATCTGGAAATTATCATTAAGCTGTTTTTCAGCTACTTCAGGTAAGGTCTGTTTATCTTCATCTGTGGATTTGCTCACTTCACGATCAATGACATACTGGGAAATAGAATGTTCAGCAAAGCATGGCGGCTGAATTATCTGTGTTATGCAAATGCCCATAATTAAAAAAAAGTTTATCTTTTTCAATTTTTTATCCCCTTTATTTGAAAATTTGGCTATAATATAGTTTGTACCATTTTGAAATTATTATAGATGAAAAAATTTCTAATTTTGAACAGAGCAATGAAGGGGGATATATCATGAAAATGAAAAAATTAGGCATTGCCATGTTAATAGGCGCATTATGCTTAAGTATACTAGGAGGTTGCGCCAAACAGCAGCAAGTGACCAAGACACTAAAGGTAGCTGCTTTAAATGGCCCAACAGGAATGGGAATGGTAAAGCTTATGGAGGATAATAAGGAAAATTATGAGATCAGCTTTTACCAAAGTGCAGATGAAATTGTTGGGAAGGTTGTAAGCGGTGAAGTGGATATTGCCTGCGTACCATCTAATATGGGGGCTGTATTATATAATAAAACCAGCGGTGGCATTAAGTTATTAGGTGTGAACACCATGGGCGTATTATATATTGTAGAAAATGGTAAGGCGATTGCAAGTCTTGAGGACTTAAAGGGCAAAACGATTGTTGCCAGTGGAAAAGGAGGCACACCCGAATATGTACTAAATGATTTACTCCTTTCGACTGGAATTGATCCTGAAAAGGATGTAGACATTTTGTATCTAGCAAATCATACTGATGTGGTAACCAAGGTGGTTACGGAAGAAGGTACAATTGCACTACTTCCTGAGCCCCACGTTACCATTGCCAAAAATAAAAACAACAATCTTCAGGTTGCTTTAGACTTAAATGAACAGTGGCTACAAAAAGAAGGTGGTGAACTGCCTATGGGTGTCATCATTGCGCAAAGTGCATTAGCTAATGAACGTGAAAAGGATTTAGAGGTTTTCTTAGCAGACTATAAGTCTTCTGTAGATTTTGTCAATGAAAAAAGTGAAGAGGCAGCAGCACTCATTGAAAAGCATGGCATTGTTGCTAACAAGGCGATTGCCCTAGCAGCAATACCAAATTGCAATATTGTTTTCAAACCAGCCAAGGAGGCAAAAGCCGAAATAGAAACCTTCTACGGTGTTTTAGAGGAGGTTAATCCGAAGGCAATAGGAGGAACGATGCCCGATGAAGCCTTCTATTATAGTAAATAAGCTAAAGCAGATTGTAGTTTATTGCATATGGCTGCTGATCTGGCAAATTGGGTATGTAGGGGTGGGAATGGAACTACTCATTCCCTCTCCATATGCTACCTTCTTAAAATTAGGTGAAATGATAGGTACAATAGATTTCTACCAGCAAATAGGAGCCACCTTATATCGGGTTGTAGCCGGCA
>JAEXBC010000381.1 GCA_023457875.1 Bacillota bacterium
CGATTGAAGAGTGGATTATGTCGGCAGAGTATATTATGGCTGGCGGTAATGAACAGGTTATTTTCTGCGAACGAGGTATTAGAACCTTCGAAACTTACACACGTAATACCCTAGATTTATCAGCCATACCAGCAATAAGAAAGCTGAGCCACCTTCCTATTATTGTTGATCCAAGCCATGCTACCGGTCTTCGCTATATGGTAGAGCCTCTTGTAATGGCAGCCATTGCAGCCGGTGTTGACGGTCTTATTATTGAAGTACACAACAACCCTGAAAAGGCACTTTGCGATGGGCCACAATCTGTTACACCAGACCAATTCAAGCAAATTATGGACAAAGCAAGAAAGTATGCGGCTGTAGAAGAACGTTATATCAGTGAGGTGAAATAGTTGGAAGAAGCACACTATTATAACCTGTCAAAAAAACTCAAGGTCTCAATCGAAAATTTATTTGAACATAGTCAGTATATTCTGCACGAAATTGAAATGGGGCTAAATACAGGAGTCAAGACTTCGCCAAGAGTAGGCTACCAAGGGGTACCAGGTGCTTATGGTGAACAAGCGACTTTTAGCTATTTTAAGGGGAATTGGTCAGAAATCATTCCTCATGATTCCTTTGAGGACGTATTTGAGGCACTTAATAATGGAACCATTGATTATGGCGTTGTACCTATTGAGAACTCCAGCGCAGGAGAGGTTTTAGACACATATGATTTAATTAAGGAACATAGCCTATACATTGTAGGGGAGCAATCTACTAAGATAGAACATCACCTTCTAGGCTTACCGGGGGCTAAGATAGAGTCCATTACTGAGGTGTATTCTCATCCCCAAGGTTTATCTCAAACGAAAAATTTCCTAAAAGCCCACCCCCATATGAGGCCGGTGCCATATATTAACACAGCAACAGCCTGTCAGTATGTATCTAAGCTAAAGGATCCAACTAAAGCAGCAGTTGCTAGTCAAAGAGCAGCAGGACTCTATGGCTTAGAGATATTGAAAAGTAATATTCATTTCAATAAAAATAATTTTACACGATTCATCATCCTTGCTAATAGTATGCACATTACAGATGAGAGTAATAAAATTAGTCTAGTATTTCAAACCGCCCATACCAGCGGCTCTCTCTACAATATCTTAGGTCATTTCGCTTATAATGGCCTCAATCTATTAAAGATTCAATCTAGACCCATTCTAGAAAAGAAGTGGGAGTACTACTTCTTTGCAGACCTAGAAGGTAATTTACAAGAAGCTAACGTACTAATTGCATTAAGTAAGATAAAAGAGCAATGTCCTTACTTTAAAATTTTAGGCAATTATAAGCAAAGTGAATAAGGTATCCGCTAAAAAGCTAGACGAAGAGGTTATACTTCTTTATCTAGCTTTTTATTTATTCATAACAGGGAGGCATTGTAGGTAGTAACAAGGATGCCAAGGTTTTAAATAATTATTTTTTAAATACTGTTACTACTTATGGGATCAATGACGTTGATATTGGTGATTCAAATGAAGGAGCAATGCCAAAACAGAAGAGGAAATGAAGTGGGCGCTTACTTATTCAGGGTGGGATTCTCAAATATGGGATCTTGATGATTTGGCTCAATATCCCACGTTAAATTGGTATGCAGCATCCATAGAAACAGCCACCAAGTACAATATTATAACAGGATATGGAAAGGGTAAATTTGGGACAACGGACAAAATAACGCGTGAACAGGCTATGAGTATGGTTGCCAGAGCCATGAATATTACAGGACTTCAAGTGAATGTAGATCAAGAAGAAATGCAAAAGCTCCTTACAGCGTTCGGCGATGCTTCACAATCTTCTAAGTACGCCCAAAGTAGTATTGCTACTTGCATTAAATAAAAAATCTGGCTTAATCTAGAACTATATAACTTTATATTCAAATACTTAGCAGCACAAGCATTGCTCAAAGAAAACAAATGAAGAATTTAGTAACCTTCATAGCGGTATAAGAGGTAGAGTAAGCTTGCCATTAGTAATGGCTTAAATAATGAAACAAAAGCTATACAAAAAGGACAATCCCTTTTATGTATAGCTTTTGTTTTTTCTATATTTCATACTTCATCATCCACTGGAATAACTCGTCAAACATAGGGATTAATCCAAGGCCTTTTTCACTTAAGGAATACTCAACCCTTGGTGGAATCTCGGCATATTCTTTTCGAATAATTAATTGGTCTTTTTCTAATTCTTTAAGCTGAGCGCTTAACATTTTATCCGTAATGGGAGCACACTTTCGTTTTAACTCCCCATATCGTATGACTTCATCATAGCCAATAAGGTATAAAAGTTTTAATTTCCATTTACCTGAGATCATAGAAAGCCCAGCAGATATCTTATCACATCCTAATGTTTCATAGATGCAACGTTCTTCTATATCATTATGCGTTTGAGTAGTATTTTCCATAAGACTCTCCTTTTTGATAGTACCTTACTTATTAGTGCGTACTTGTTCATATGTATGGCAGAAATTATAATCTATTGTAATTAATAAATCATGAAGAAGGGCGGGTATTTGATGAAAACAGTCTTTATAACAGGGGCATCATCGGGCATTGGAAAAGAAACTGCAAAAATGTTTCAGCAAAAGGGCTGGAATGTGGTTGCAACCATGAGAAAACCAGAATTAGAGAAAGAGCTGAATACACTTAGTAATGTTGAGGTGATCCAATGTGATGTAACAAACATAGAAAGCATCAAAGGGGCTATTGAAAAAGCCATTCATCAATTTGGCTGCATAGATGTCCTTGTGAATAATGCAGGATACTATACAGTAGGTGCTTTAGAAGGTGCTACTAGTAAGCAAATAGAACGTCAATTAGACACCAATTTACTTGGACTAATAGAAACAACAAAAGCAGTTTTACCATACTTTAGAGAACGTAGGAACGGGGTAATTATCAATCTTTCTTCAATAGCTGGAATTGTTTCAATCCCTCTACAGTCATTATACCATGCAACAAAATTTGCAGTAGAAGGTTTTTCCGAATCCTTGCAATATGAACTGGAACCACTCAATATAAAGGTCAAACTCATTGAGCCAGGAACTATAAAAACAGAATTCTGCGGAAGGTCAATGACCCTTACTCATAACGAAGAAATTATAGACTATCACGAGTATTCTAACAGAGTCGTTCATAATCTCATTAAAAATGGCAATAATGGCTCACCGCCAGAAGGCGTAGCCAAAACAATCTACAAGGCTGCTACAGATCACAGCAAAAAGCTGAGATATGCTACAGGAAAGATGAAGGGTATGATTATGCTTAAGAAGCTATTGCCATTACGGTTATATCAAAAATTAGTTAAAATATGTTTGCAGGCATAGGAACTATCAATATCCATGGTTAATCACTTCCCAATCAGCTGCTTTTGAGGCCCTTGCAACACTGACAGAGCGCTTTGGATTGTGGTCTTTTTCATCCCTACCTGTAAGCACCTTGTAGATGATGATATTGCCAGGTGCATATTCGCCCTCAATGCCAGTATTTTTATATAGAGGATCATCATCTGGCATAAGCTCAATGGATACGATGCCCTCATAATACGGCGCTTCAAAGGTAAAATAATTTCTCACTACCTCCTCAGTTTGCGTTAGCTCTTGGGCAGTTAGACTCTGGCTATAATTTGGGTTCTTAACTTCCTGTGAAGGGTCCTCGGTATTGGGATATATAACGTATTTTGCCAGGGTTTCATATAAGTCATCGGAAAGGGTGGTATACCTGCCAACAGCACCAAACTGCAGTACTGCTGTGCCGTCTTTTAGGCGGTAAGCGTAATAGTCATGAACTTCTTGTGTTTCGAGGAAAGTCTGGCGAATACGATAGCATTCCTCTAAAGTGTTAATATCCACACCCTCCCATGCAGCAGATTTCACCAAGGCATTCATGATAATGTTTTCTGCAAGTGACTGGGTTTCTAAAGAGTCTTCTAAAAGTACCTCGCCCTCTTTACTAAGTTTCATAATAGAATACTGGGAGGTAACTGCCTCGGCAGGGTATGCTGTGTTTAGTATTTCTTGTGGCTGCAGCTGAATGGTTGTGGCTTTTGCCCTTGTGGGATAACTTTCTTGGATTTCCTCCAAATCAAGAACAACATAATCTCCTTCGGTGAAATCATCAATGGATATCTTTGAGGGTTTACTATTTGCGCTAACAGGTAGGAGGGTTGCATTTACCCCTTCAAATCCGCTTGGTGCCTTTTTTGGATTTGTTGTAAAACCCATAACGACAAGAACAACTACTATTACTGCGACTAAAAACACCCAAGATGCAGGCTTTTTATACTTTAGCACATTTTTAACTCTAAATTTTGTGTCACCTTCACCAAAGGCAAGAGGTGTACCGCCCACAATTCTCCTACCAGCTGCAAGGGTTAGAAGCAGAGTGGAATAATCCTTCTTGGCGCAATCACCAAGCTGCTTAATCACTGCTTCATCACAGGACATTTCAATATCTTTTCCACTTAGGAAAAATGCGATCCATACAAAAGGGTTAAACCAATGAAGGCATAGCGCTAAAAAGCTTATGAGCTTGACGATGTGGTCAAGTCTTTTGATATGGGTTTGCTCATGAAGCAGGATATAGCTTTGTTCGGTATCCTTTAAATGAGAGGGAAGATAAATTCTTGGGCGAAAAACACCCATGACAAAGGCAGTGTCAATTTTTGAGGAAATAAAAATATTGTCCTGATACAGTGTGGCAC
>JAEXBC010000382.1 GCA_023457875.1 Bacillota bacterium
ATGGGACATGCAAATGAAAAGGACGTTTGGCTTACTGTCCAAGCCCATATGAATAGTTTGGCTGTTGCCCTCATGCTTGGTATTTCTGCTATTATTCTCGTGGAAGGAACCGTACCTGACGAAGCAATGTGTAAAAAAGCTGATGAAGAGCAAATCCCACTTTTATTAAGTGATGACAATAGTTTTAAGCTTGCTAATGAAATAGGAAAATGCTTATAGGAGGCGTTTATGCAAATTGCTTATGATTTTCATATTCATACGGCCGCTTCTCCTTGTGGGGATCTTACAATGACTCCCAATAATATAGTTAATATGAGTCTATTAAAGCAGCTAGATGCTATTGCTATAACGGATCATCAAACGGTAGCTAACTGCGAAGCGGTGATGAAAGTTGGCAAGGAAAAAGGACTTATCGTAATTCCTGGTATTGAAATTGAATGTATGGAGGAGTTTCATTTAGTTGCACTATTTGAGACAATGGAGCAAGCAAGGCAAATAGAAGACTTAGTAAAGAGTACTTTACCGCCTCTTAAAAATCGAAAAGATTTATTTGGTGAACAATGGATATTGGATGAAAATGATGAGAAGGTAGGGGAAATTGAACAATTGCTTTTAGTAGCCACTCAGATATCAGTAGATAAAATCGTTGAGTGCGTCAAGCAAGTTGGAGGATTGATTTATCCTGCCCATATCGACCGCAGTAGTTATAGCATTCTAAGCAATTTAGGAAGTATTCCTAGTGAGCTACTATTTAGTGCGCTAGAAATATCACAAACTGCCAATAAGCCTATTTTCGAGGAAAAGTATGCTAACTATAACATTATTCAATCATCAGATGCACATTATTTAATGGATATTGCAGAAAGAGAACGAATGCTTGAAGTTGATAAAATGGACGTAAGAAGCATATTTGAAAGGATAAACCAAAGATAAGCAATAATGGACAAATTATACAATAGGATATGTAAAAATACCTATTATTATGTATGAGAATATTTGGATTTCATGCCATCACAATTGACTTTAAGTATAAATTGTGGTATTTTCATTAAGGAATGACCTAATAAATGTATATTTTGTTATTTTTTTAACAAATTAACAAGTACGAATAAGGAGGATTAATTATGGCATGTGAAGGTTGCAATAACAAGCTAACTCAGTCATTATATCAAGAGTTAGAACAGTTTATTAATGAGCTACCTGAAAAGAAGGGTGCACTTATTACGGTATTACATAGGGCACAAAGCCTATTTGGTTATTTACCTAAAGAAGTGCAAATATTTGTAGGTGAAAAGCTCAATGTCCCTGTTTCACAAGTCTATGGTGTAGTAAGCTTTTATTCTTTTTTTACAATGACACCAAAAGGGAAATACCCTATTTCTGTTTGTTTAGGAACGGCTTGCTATGTTAGAGGTGCAGAAAAGGTTTTGGATGCATTCAAAAAAGAATTAGGTATAGAAGTTGGGCAAACAACTGAGGATGGAAAGTTTTCACTAGACGCCTTAAGATGTGTAGGTGCTTGTGGCCTTGCACCAGTTGTATTAATTGGTGATAAGGTATATGGAAGAATTGCTACAGCAGATGAAGTTAAGAAAATTTTAAGTGAATATAGTGAAGCCTAAGGGGAGAATACTATGCCAAAAATTATGTCTTTAGATGAATTACAAGCATTAAGAGATCGTGTAAAGAATAAAGTAGATTTAAGAGAAAAAGGTGAACAAGTAGATCAGCTGATCGTTGTTCGTGTAGCTATGGCTACTTGTGGGATTGCTGCAGGAGCAAGGGAAATAATGAATTGTTTTAGCCAAGAAGTTGCAACCCGTGGTATGGATAATGTAGTGATTACGCAATCAGGTTGTATGGGTTATTGCTATGCAGAACCTACTGTGGAAGTTACTATTCCAGGAAAGGCACCAGTTGTTTATGGTGATGTTACTAAAGAACGTGCCATAGAGATCTTGGATAAATATATTATTGGCGGCGAAATGATAGAAGGTATTATACCAATTGAACATAAATCCTTAGATGAGTAAAGAAAGGAGGCTTTTTTCATGTCTAAATATACAATGCATATTCTAGTTTGTGGAGGAACAGGCTGTTTGTCCTCTCAATCTGACGAAATCGTAAATAAATTAAATCAATATATAGAAGAAGCACATATGAGTGAAGATGTGCAAGTTTTAAAGACAGGTTGTTTCGGCTTCTGTGAGAAAGGACCTATTGTTAAAGTATTACCTGATAACACTTTTTATGTACAGGTTAAGCCAGAGGATGCTGAAGAAATCATCAAAGAGCATATTGTTAAAGGTAGAAAAGTAAGTCGTTTGCTTTATGAGGATCCTAACACAGAGAAACATATTTCAGACTCTAAACATATGGATTTCTACAAAAAACAAATGCGTGTTGCACTACGTAACTGTGGTTTTATTGATCCAGAAAATATCGAAGAGTATGTAGCGAGAGATGGTTATGCTGCACTTGCAAAGGCACTTACAATGACTCAACAAGAAGTTATTGATGAAGTTAAAAAATCAGGACTCCGTGGACGTGGAGGCGGTGGTTTCCCTACAGGTCTTAAATGGGAGTTTGCTTATAAAAACCAAGCAGATCAAAAATATGTAGTATGTAATGCCGATGAAGGAGATCCAGGTGCATTTATGGATCGTTCTATTCTTGAAGGAGACCCTAATTCAATTGTTGAAGCGATGGCTATTTGTGGTTATGCAATTGGAGCAAGCAAAGGGCTTGTATATATCCGTGCAGAATACCCTCTTGCGATTAAACGTTTAGAGACAGCTATTCATGCTGCAAGAGAGTATGGTTTACTTGGAGATAATATTTTAGGTAGCAACTTCTCTTTTGATATTGAAATCCGTTTTGGTGCGGGTGCGTTTGTATGTGGTGAAGAAACTGCACTTATTCACTCTATGGAAGGACAACGTGGTGAGCCAACAACCAAACCACCATTCCCAGCTGAAAGTGGTTATTGGGGCAAACCAACTAATGTAAATAATGTTGAAACATTTGCTAACATTCCTGTTATTTTCTTAAAGGGTGCTGATTGGTTTAGTAGTATTGGTACAGAAAAATCAAAAGGAACAAAGGTTTTCGCATTAGCTGGAAAAATTAATAACGTAGGATTAATTGAAGTGCCAATGGGTACTACCCTTAGAGAAGTTATCTATGACATCGGTGGCGGTATTAAAGACGGCAAGAAATTTAAAGCTGTTCAAACAGGTGGTCCTTCTGGTGGATGTTTAACAGAACTAGACCTTGATACCCCAATTGACTTTGACAACCTTATCGCAAAAGGTTCTATGATGGGTTCTGGTGGTATGATTGTTATGGATGAAGATGATTGTATGCCAGCTGTTGCAAAATTCTACTTAGAGTTTACAGCAGAAGAATCTTGTGGAAAATGTACACCATGTCGTGTAGGAACAAAACGTTTACTCGAGATCTTAGAGAAGATTGTTTCTGGACGTGGCAGCGAAGATGATTTACAAATGCTTAGAGACTTAAGTGAAACAATAAGAGATACGGCACTTTGTGGCCTAGGACAAACAGCTCCTAATCCTATTCTTTCTACTTTACGCGTTTTTGAAGATGAGTATTTGGCACATGTACGCGACAAAAAATGTCCTGCTGGTCAATGTACTGCATTATTGCAATATGAGATTACAGATAAATGTATAGGCTGTACAGCTTGTTCAAGAGTCTGTCCTGTAAATGCGATTAGTGGTTCTGTTAAGAATCGTCATGAAATTGACGTAACAAAATGTATTAAGTGTGGTGCTTGTGTCAGCAAGTGTAAGTTTGGAGCAATTATTAGAAAGTAAAGAGGGAGGGAAGACAATGTCAGACGTGAAAGTAACCATAGATGGTAAACAAGTACAAATTCCAGCAGGTAGCACAGTTCTCGATGCTGCGAAGTTAGCAGGAGTAGATATTCCTACCTTGTGTTATTTAAATTTACATGGAACAAAAATGGATAGTCATACAGCTTCTTGTCGTGTATGTGTAGTAGAAGTGGAAGGACGTAAAAACCTAGCACCTTCTTGTGCTACACCAGTAGTAGATGGCATGGTGGTTAAGACCTATACAATGCGTGTACTCAGTGCTAGAAAGACTGTTTTAGAGCTTTTATTATCAGATCATCCAAAAGACTGTTTAGCTTGTACAAAAGCAGGTGACTGTGAGCTTCAAGATATGGCAGAACGTTTTGGTGTTAGAAGTGTAGAATATGGTAAGGACGGGGCACAATCAACTTATGTAAAAGATAGTGGCATTTCCATTGTAAGAGACATGGATAAATGTATTATGTGTAGACGTTGTGAAACAATGTGTAACCAAGTACAAAGTGTAGGTGCACTTTCTGGTATCAATCGTGGTTTTGATGCAACCGTTGGAACAGCCTTTGAAACAGAATTAGTGAATACTGTTTGTACGATGTGTGGACAATGTGTAGCTGTTTGTCCAACAGGAGCCCTATCTGAAAGAGAAAATATTACAGATGTGGTTCGTGCACTTAACGATCCTAGTAAGACAGTGGTTGTTCAAGTAGCGCCAGCTGTAAGAGCTGCATTAGGAGAAGAATTTGGACTTCCAGCAGGTACTTCAGTAACAGGAAAAATGGCAGCAGCTCTTAGAAGAATAGGCTTTAACTATGTATTTGATACAGATTTTGCTGCAGATGTTACGATTATGGAAGAAGGATATGAACTTATTGACCGTTTAACCAAGGTACAACAAGGGGATACCTCTGTTAAATTACCTATTATTACAAGCTGTTGTCCTGGTTGGGTAAATTTCTTTGAAACACAGTTTACAAATTCATTAGATTTACCTTCTACAGCACGTTCTCCACAACAAATCTTTGGTTCCATCGCAAAATCTTACTTTGCAGAAAAGTTTGATATTCCAAAGAAAGATATGGTAGTCGTATCTGTAATGCCTTGTGTTGCGAAAAAATATGAAGCAGCAAGAGAAGAATTTAACAAAGATGTTGATATCAGCATTACAACAAGAGAGCTTGCAAGACTTATTAAACAAGCTAACATTAAGTTTAATGAACTTCCAGAAGAAGATTTTGATGCACCACTTGGTGAATCTACAGGTGCTGGTGTTATCTTTGGTACTACAGGTGGTGTAATGGAAGCTGCTGTACGTACTTGCTATGAAAAGGTAACAGGAGAAACTTTAGAAAAAGTTGATTTTGAAGCCCTTAGAGGATTGGATAATATTAAGGTAGCTACAGTAAAAATGGGTGATCTTGACATTAATGTAGCTGTTGTTCATGGTTTATCTAATGCAAGAACAATCATGGAAGAAATAGAAGCAGGAAACCCAAGAAATCTTCATGCTGTTGAAGTAATGGCTTGTCCGGGTGGTTGTATTGGTGGAGGTGGCCAACCTTATCACCATGGCGATGTAAGCATCCTTAACAAACGTAAAGAAGCCCTTTATCAAGAGGATGAAAGTAAAGTATTACGTAAATCACATGAAAATCCATCTGTGATTGAACTGTATGAAAACTACTTCAAAAATCCACTTAGTCATAAGGCACATGATCTTCTTCATACCCATTATGATGCAAAGGATAGAATTTAATCTCATATGAGAAGTGAAAAAGAGACCGTTAATCAGACGATTAACAGTCTCTTTTTTTGTACTTAAGTTCATATTGGTTAAGTAGTAGCACCTAGACTGATGTTTTCCAAAGACCGTGCAAATTGCAATAAGCAAAAGCAGCTATTGGCGCATCATCTTCAGTAAGCGCAAAAGTAACAATAGGTTCTCCATCTACAGGAAGAGCTTTTCTTTGTCCACCGGCTTTGGTTAAAAGATAAACCCATTCAATATGATGTTCACTGGTCATAGGATGTAAAACACTACTTATTGTAACGGTAACTGTGTTTCCTGAAGTTGTTATAACTGGTAGATGTTTTTCAGTACTTGCCTCAGTAGAATTAGGAATGAGTTCCTTCATCACTTCACCACAACAAGTCATTTGCTCCCCACCATAGTTAATCATGCCTACAATGTTGCCACAATGCTTACAAAAATAAAACTTGTGTTCTTCAATCATTGTCATACCTCCACTCATTATATTTATCTCTAATAATTAGGATATTAAACCTAATATAAGTATATCGTGTCCAAGCTAAGAATGTCAATTCATATCATTTTTTCAGAAGGAAAATGACGTACTTAGTAGAAGATAGTATAGAATAATCAATTGTTAGAGAAATAAACCTTGATCAATAAAGATGAATGTGAAATAAAGGGAGATAAGAAATAAAAATAGATAAAAATTATAAATTAATTTGAAGTAAAAGAATTGTGTAGAATTATATAACATATAGAGGTATAGTTATAGAGGGAAAAATAGTCTATTGATAGAGAGGATTGTTACAAATGGTTGTTAAGG
>JAEXBC010000383.1 GCA_023457875.1 Bacillota bacterium
ACCTACCTATGCCTAATATTACAGTAAAGGTTAACTTCAAACAACTTTAATTCAAGGCTCTTTTTACGAGAAATATTATAATTATTAATTTCTATATAAAGTTACTTTTTCAAACTGTACTACCATGAAATCGGATCATATCGAAATTCTGAGGAGTCTTATTATTCTTTTTTGCCTTTGATACAAAAACGTTATGAATTACGATCGTTTTCATATACAGAAGTTAGCGTGTGATACTGTGCAAGAGATGCGAGTTGAGCATCGTTGGGAAGCGATACAACAGTAAACGGATGCCAGACAAGAAGTTAAAGGTTTAAAGAAAAGATACGTTGCAACCATCTTTGCGAATGGCAATACTAGAAAAGAATTGCTTGCCAGTAGTCGATATCTATTATTCAAACCTGCACATAAATGGGCTGAGAGCCAGAAGCTCAGAGGTGAAGTTCCGTTTAAGGAATATCAGATTTTAAACGGGCGTACTCGCTGAGTCATTCGCTAAGAATGATCTTCAATAAAAGATCCATTAAAGAAGGTGCAAAAACAAATCTGTCCAGGTGGTATAATGAGGTAAAAGAATCAGAATTTGATTCATTCAACACTATAGAAGCTACACTCTATGGCCGGAGTGATGAAATATTGAACTTCTACGTAAACAGATCGTCTAATGCAGCAGCAGAATCGTTCAATGCAAAAATAAAGCAATTTAGGGCACAGTCAAGGGGAGTGGTGGACATACCATTCTTCCTGTTTAGATTAACCAAGTTTTACGCATAACCCCATACTCTTGCAGATAATCCAGCTTCCTGTTACTGCTATTTACTTGCTCAGAAAGAGAAATCGGACTATATCTTATCTGTTAATATGGCCCTGTAAGCAAGGCTATCAGCCGCATCTCTTTTAAGAACAGTCAAGTCGTATAGTTCCTATTCTGCAGAAAGCTACAGTGCGAAGTTTAAGCCCGAAATAACACATATTCTTAGTTGATCAGCATCCTTTAGTTGCAATTTCACTAGCTACTCCCCGTTTTTTCCTGCACAAGTAATAATGGGATTCTAATTATGAATTTCAATTCATAATTACAAATAGTTTGTGAACTGAGATTCAGAAGCCAATCCTTTAATCTCAATTATCTTTGCAACCGACATTGAGATCAACAAAAGCATTAAAAACTAAAAAACATGATTGTTTAATAAACAAAAAATTAGAGTATGAAAAAAAACATATTAATGTGGTGCCTATTTGCAATTTTCGTTTCATGTGAAAATGAACAGTTTAAAGAGATATCAAGCCCAGAAAGTAATAATAAAGGCGTTATTGTAGTGAGATCAGCAGGTGATGGAAAAAATGACTTGCTAGGATTTGGGTATGATTGTCTATATTCTGTCGGCGACAATTTTCGAGGAGCCAAAAATCAAGTAATCGATATCAATAAATATATTCACAATGATGCAGTAGACCCTACAACTGGTGCGGCTTATCCTGGATTACCCTTAGGGAAGGTTGAGGTTGCAATGCTACATGGTTCCTCAACACAATATGAAACCTATGGAAGTAGTTTAACGGAATTTTACCAAAAAGTATCTGAGTCCATAAGTATGAATACTGGCAAATTATTTACTTGGGGAAAAGCTTCATTCAGCATAGAATATGATAGAAGTATTGATACAAAAGAAAGCTACTCTTTTTATAAAGCTGATTTGTGCCGAAATACTAAACGCATGTACTTTGATACATATAGTCCTAGAAGGCTCAAATACTATTTAACTGATGGCTTCCGTTTTGCATTAAAGGAATATACTGCAAAAGAAATTGTAGATGATTATGGAACCCACATTTTAACAGATATCTACATTGGTGGAAAGTTGAGTATTTTGGTATCAGCTATACAAAAAAGCACTGCAATAACAGATGTAAAAAAATTCACCACAGATGTCTGTAGCATGTTAACATCAGGTTCGAATGATAGTGTTAGAACTTACAACTCATTTACTGATCTAAGCTTTACTTTAGTTCAATACGGTGGAAAAAATGTAGAAACAATAAAAAAAGAGATTAATGGAAATGGTGCCATTAGATATGACATATTCAATTGGTCAGAATGGGTAAATGGAGTTGACGAAAGTAATTCCAATTTAATATATTCTGATCCTGTAACATTAATTCCGATTACAGAGTTTATAGCTGACTCTGCAAAGAAGCAAGAGGTTGAAAATGAAATAAAGCGACGAGGTGCTGTTAAAGTTGAAGAGGAATACCCAATAATCATTGATAACTTCAGAAATGGTGGATATACCTTAAGCAAAGAAAAAGCAAAAAAGGGGGAACGATTCGAAATAACATTTGAAGCAAAATGTAGTATTGCTGGATATGGTATGACGTGTACTACGAATAGAATCGCAAATACCGAGAACTGCACAATTATCAGCAAAAATGCCATTAAAATTCAGAATGGAGGAACTTCTAGCAATCCACCTGTCGTAAGGTCAACATACATATTAGAGTGTACAGGCGATACAAACCCTATATTACATTTCACCTTAGTAACAGCCAATTTAACTTATACGTTTAATCCAAATAATGTACTATAATAATATTCATTTAACACACCTATCAGACTGTTAACAACAAGAATATTAAGTAAACAATATTCGGGATCGAACTTTAGCAGGAGAATCTCCATCTGATTGTATAAATAGAAAACTACGAAACTTCTCTCGTAGTTTTCTATTTATATGGTTCTTCGTCACTTTAGGTACATTTTATGTTTTAAATATCATCAATTTTGCCTCTAATAGTTTATTACTTGCCTTATTATTGCCTTTACTATATTTGCTGCTCCCTCTAGTATTCCGTTGCTTAGATAAAGGAAGTAATAACAAGTGAATCAGAAGCAATCAAAAGTGCTTGTGAAAGCAATTATTCAAATTGGAAAAATCAGTATCTGTTTAACAATAACAAGTTTCCCTTTTGAAGCACCCGGAATAAAATTGGGTAATCGGCCCGCAACATTCAAGGCAAAGGAATCCATCTTTCTTGCTATTGCAGGACCAACAGAATCAATACCTTCTCCTGCTGACTTCCATATAGCTAGATTATAAGGACCCCCGACTTTACTTATTAGAATGTATATGTGACACTACCAGTTCCTAATCTGGCATCTTTTATTTCATCCTATATATACTCTTCTAAATTAGGCAAAGAAGGCTTCGCATCCTCCCAATTGTAAATAGTATCACCAGATTCAACAAAAAACTGAGGAGCCGGATTTTTAAGTTCTGCACAGCTAATCTCAACCTCTTTGAGTTTGAGGACTTTACTGTTATCTGTCCCTTTTCCTTGAGAGGGCTAACAGCCGCATAATAATAGTAATAAAAGAAAGTATGTTTTCATATGATTAAGTTTTTGGCTAATTTAATCAAAATGATTGACGAGCAATAGACAAACGAATATTTTGACACTTTTTTTATGATTTCTGAACAGTGTGCAAGCTCTATTTTTTATTAATAAGGTAATTATTGAGTATTAATTTAGATATTCCGTCTCTAATATTTCAGACTACAGACATTTTATATAAATTCACGTTCAACCGATTCCCATCAATTGCGTTTACTTAATGAATTGAAACAGACAACACACACCCATACAACAGACCAGTTGAAAGAGAGCGATTAATTGTTTGCCCGAACTAAAGCTTTGAATATAAAAGAGTAACTTTGCAGAAAGAGAGACTATAATCAACTATAAATATGGCTGAACCTTTTAAGAACATGTACAACGAGCAGTTTTTCGAAAGATTTTCGGAGGACCTGAAACTTATTATCAACGATTTTGATGCTCGTGAATTTGTGTCTCAAATAATGGATGGCGAATGGGAAAACACAGAACTTAGACAACGTAGCACGCACATTACGACTAT
>JAEXBC010000384.1 GCA_023457875.1 Bacillota bacterium
CTCTTTGCCGCATTCCTCCAGATAATTCTTTAGGAAAAGCGTTACGAAACTCCCATAAATCATAGCTTTTTAAAAGCTTTTCTACTTTGTGTCTATTTTCTAAAGTAAGCTTATTTTGGATCTCTAAACCAATCGTTACATTATCCATAATGGTTCGCCATTCTAAAAGATGGTCATGTTGAAACATATAGCCTATCTTTCCCTCGATTTTTACTTCCCCGCATGAAGGTACCACCAGTGAGGATAAAATATTGAGTATGGTTGATTTACCACTTCCAGATGGTCCTAAAAGAGCAAGGATTTTTCCTGCTTTTAGTGTTAAGTTTAAATCTTTTAATACTAGTAATTCTCCTTCATCAGAATAAAAGCTTTTATATATATGCCGAAGTTCTATGCAATTCGTCATCTTCCCATCTCCATTTAACCTTACATCTTCTTAAGATTCTTATTACTATAGTATTATGAAAACGAATGCTAAGTGCTTGTTTAGAAATAGAAATACCTCCATAAAATATACTTTAGACCTATTGTCTTTTCCTTATGGGAGATACTATAATAAAGCTATTACTGCTAAAAAGGAGAAAATGATGCGTTATTTAATCTTATCTGATATTCATGGTTCTGCCACTTACCTACAAAAAATGATTACCTTATTTGAAAAGGATCACTTTGACTACATGATTTTACTAGGGGATATCCTTTATCACGGCCCACGAAACCCCTTACCAGAAGGACATGATCCTCAAGGCGTTGTTAAGCTTCTTAATCCATATGCCAGCAAAATCATTGCCTGTCGCGGCAACTGTGACGCCGAAGTGGACCAAATGCTTTTGGCTTTTCCATGCCTCAATGAGTATGCCATGATTGTGGACGAAGGTATAAGGATTTTTGCAACCCATGGTCACCTCCATAGCGCTGAGGATTTTCCAAAGGTACCTGGCAAACAAATTTTTCTTTATGGTCATACCCACTTGTGGGAGCTACGTCAAGACGAAGAAGTATTCATTTGTAACCCGGGTTCGGTTTCACTACCTAAAGAAAACAGGCCCCATACTTATGCCACCTATGATAATGGTAAGCTCTGTGTCTATGACTTCAATCACGCTATGCTAGCTACCCTAGCACTGAAATAACACATTTACAATTCTTACTATTCGTGATAACATGATATTTACAAAAGAGGCTATCTCAAAATAGAGCCCTTATTCCTCTATTTTAGATAGCCCTTATTTTATATTTAAAGGAGTTTTTATATGGAAAACAAAGTATTAGCCGTTGTTGACGGTAGAGAAATTAGGCAATCCGATGTGTATAACTTGATAAACAGCATTGGCCAAAACGCAGCGCAATTTCAAAGCGAACAAGGTCAAAAACAATTATTAGAGGAATTAGTCATGCAAGAGTTACTCTACTCTGATGCCCTTAAACAAGAACTTGACCAAGAGGAGCCCTTTAAAGCGGCACTTGAACAAATGACAAAATCTCTTCTTAAACAATATGCTATGGGCAAATTACTTGAAAGTGTAGAGACAACTGATGAAGAAGTAATGGATTACTATAGCACACATCAAAGTCTATTTTCTTCTCCAGAAGCTGCAAAAGCTAACCATATTTTAGTTGCTACCAAAGAAGAAGCAGAAAAAATAGCAGATGAGATTAAATCCGGTCTTGCTTTTTCCGAGGCAGCAAAAAAATACTCTACTTGTCCATCTGGTGCAGAGGGTGGTGCTCTTGGAGAATTTACCCGTGGTCGTATGGTACCAGAGTTCGAAGCGGCTACCTTTAGTATGCAACCAGGTGAAATCTCAGACCCAGTCCAAACACAATTTGGCTACCACCTCATTCAGCTAGAGAGCATTACCCCTAGTGGTATTTTACCTTTTGAGAAAGTAGCGGACCAAGTTAAAGAACAATGCCTTCTTGCTAAACGCCAAGCGCTTTATATCAACAAACGTCACGAACTTGAAGCACTTTATGAAATAGAAATGAAATAAGAAAACACTATTAAAATGAACCACAAACTATAAGGTCATATATCATGCCCTTATGGTTAAAGGGGCTGTCCTACTAGAAAAATACTATAAGATCTATTTGCTCATTTAAAATGAGCAGGATCTTGTATGTAAACTTCCAGATAGGACAGCCCCTTTGTTAATTTACGTTTTTAAGCCATCTTTAGCATCTAACCTAGGATGATTTCTTTCAAAGCTGTAGCATCTGCCGCTAGATAATCCGCTCCAGATTCTATAAGCTCTTTTCTATCTCTAAATCCCCATAATACCCCAACACTCGTAACGCCTGCAGCTTTTGCAGTTTGCATATCAATATCTGAATCTCCAATATAAATGCATTTCTCTTTGGGTATATCAAAAGCTGCTAGCAGTTCTTGAATGCCTACAGGATGAGGTTTTATGGGCACATTCTCCCTTTGCCCTAAGGCCTTATCAATCCCTTCACCAAAGAAACGCTCCACTAGCTCCACAGTATAGAGATGTGGCTTATTAGAAAGTACTGTTGTATAAACGCCTGCAGTCTTTAAGCCTTCAAGCAGCTCTAAAATACCTTCATACGGCTTGGTATAATCCAAACTATGTGCCCCATAATAGTTATCAAACACTGCTTTTACTTCTTGAATAGACATAGGTGTTCTTTTTTCAGGTGGCATAGCACGCTCAATAAGCTTATAAACGCCACTGCCTACAAAACGTTTATAAGCCTCAGTTGTATGCGCTTTATAACCAAAAGATTTTAGCGCAAAATTACACGCCATACTTAAATCTTTAATAGAATCGAGTAAGGTTCCATCTAAATCAAAAATTGCCAATTGATACATTGCACTTCTCACCTTTCTATGATACAAATTCTTGCTCTACAGTGCTCAAGTTCTATTTTTACATAACTTTGCCTATATTAAGTGAAGCCTCCCGCTTGCCCCGCACCATTCTATAAAATGAAGTGGCATACGTACACAACAAGTACACTTAATAAGGCCACCACAGTAAGACTCCTTTCAAAGAAGCTTAGTATAAGTGCCATCAGTGTACCTAGCAAGGCATACACGCTATTATCTGTGCTGTATAAAATATGTGGAAAAGTCATAGCCCCTAATGCAGCATAGGGTACATAATGCAAAAAGGAACGAATAACCCTTGAATGAATTGGCTTTCTAAAAAGTGTTACTGGCAAAACTCTGATCCCGTAGGTTACGAGTGCCATTATGATGATACTGTATGGGATGTACATTCCGCTTCCTCCTCATCCTTAAGTGGAAATAAATAAGCCGCTGTACCTGCTGCAATCACAGTGACAATAATAACCGCAAAGCCAGAAGAAATTTGGCTAAGAAAAGGGGCATACTTCAAAATACAACTACAGCTAATGGCGATGATTAAAGTGACTAAAACAGCACGACTGGCCTTAGCAGCTGGTATAATCAAAGCAATAAACATACCATATAAGGCAATGCCTAAAGCATCCTGCAAGCTGTATGGCAGGATTTTTGACATCACTGAACCTGATAAGGTTCCCATCGTCCAGCCTATGTAAGGAACGGTCAAAAGCCCCCATAAAAAGGCCTCTGTAAGAGGTTTCTCCTCTAAAGCAGCAACTGTAAAAATTTCATCCGTAATCCCAAAGCTAATCATTAACTTTTTCCTAAATCTAAATCCTTTATCCATTTTTTGAGATACGGACAAGGACATTAAAAAATAACGTGCATTAATCATCAACATCGTTAAAATGATTTCTATGTATGATGCGCTGGATACGATTAAACCTACTCCAGCGAATTGCCCTGCTGAAGTAAGATTAGTCATAGAAATCATAACGGTAGCCAAGGGGGATAATCCTGAGCCCACCGCCATCATTCCAAAGGCAAAGGATACAGAAAAATACCCCATACCAATAGGTACGCCTAATTTTAACCCACGCTTATACTCCTTTTTATTCATTGTTTCACCCCATTTTACAAATCATCCTATATGC
>JAEXBC010000385.1 GCA_023457875.1 Bacillota bacterium
TTTGAATATTTATGATATTGCTCAGCGGGCCCAAGTATCTATTGCCACCGTCTCTAGAGTGCTTAATGGAAGTCCTAACGTAAGTGCTAAAACCAAAGAAAAGGTTTTAGCCGTTATTGAAGAAGCAGGTTATACGCCAAATATTTTTGCTCGAGGTCTTGGACTCAATACCATGAAAATAATAGGGATTCTTTGTACAGATGTTTCTGATATCTATTTTGCAAAGGCTGTTTCTGTGATTGAAAATTCACTGAGGCAATATGGATATGATTCTCTCTTATGCTCCACGGGCACTAAACTAGAGAGCAAACAAAAACACATTGAACTTCTATTGGCAAAACGTGTAGATGCCCTTATTTTAATTGGCTCCACTTTTAGAGAAGAGACAAATAATGCGCATATTGAAGAGGCCGCAAAAAAGGTTCCTACAGTTATTATCAATGGACTGGTGGATATACCTAACACCTATTGTATTGTTTGCAACGAATATGAGGCCATGTATAATCTGGTTACTTCCCTTTATAACAAAGGCTGCCATGACATACTGTACCTTTATGATGTAGAAAGCTATAGTGGTTTACAGAAATTGAGCGGCTTTAAAGCTGCCCACAAGGACTGTGGTTTAGCCATTAATCCTAGACTTATCTTAAAGGTAGAAAAGGATATGGCGAAAATAGAAGCTTCTGTTATTTCACTCATAAACGAAGGCATAAACTTTCACGCGGTTGTTGCCTCTGAGGATCAGTTAGCAATTGGTGCCATGCACGCCCTACAAAATCATAACTACTCTATTCCTAATGACATCAGCGTAATTGGTTTTAATAATTCACTGCTTTGTGAATGTTGTATGCCTAAATTAACTAGTATAGATAATATGGTGGAAAATTTATGTACAACAGCCATTAATGTGCTGACAGATGTATTTGAAGGGAAAAGCGTTACCAATAAAGTGACACTGAGTGCAAGACTGGTAGAAAGAAATACTTATAGGAGATAAACTTATGAAAAATTTTATGGACAAAGATTTTTTGCTTTCTAATGAAACGAGTAAAACCCTTTATCATGATTATGCAGCGGCTATGCCCATCATTGACTATCACTGTCATATTAGCCCCAAAGAAATCGCCGAAAACAAAAGCTTTAGGAATATTACAGAAATTTGGCTTGGGGCTGATCACTATAAATGGCGTGCCATGCGTTCAAATGGCGTAGATGAAAAGTATATCACTGGCGATGCTAGTGATCGGGATAAATTTCAAAAATGGGCAGAAACCTTACCAAAAGCCATCGGAAATCCCCTTTATCACTGGACCCATTTAGAGCTTCGTAAATATTTTGGCTACCAAGGTATTCTAAATGGTGATACTGCCGAAGAAGTTTGGAAGCTTTGCAATGAAAAGCTTCAATCAGGCAGTCTGAAAGTGAGAGATATTATCGATCAATCAGATGTAAGGGTGATTTGTACAACTGATGATCCTGTCGATTCACTTGAATATCACAGACAAATTGCACAAGATGCTTCTTGTAAGGTAAAAGTACTTCCAGCCTGGAGACCTGATAAAGTCGTTAACATTGAAAAGCCCACCTTTATAAGTTACATTCATCAGCTGGAAGCAGTCAGCAAAATGGCCATCACTAACCTAGATAGTCTATTTAAAGCCTTAGATAGTCGCTTAGATTTCTTTCAAGATATGGGCTGTGTGGCTTCTGACCATGGACTTGATTATGTAGTATATAACAGTGCTTCCTCTAAGGAGGTGGAAGCTATTTTCAAAAAAGCTTTACTAGGAGAAACTATTTCCGTTGATGAAATGGAGAAATATAAAACCACCCTTTTACTTTTCTTTGGAAAAGCCTATGCAAAACGCGGCTGGGTCATGCAGCTTCACTATGGTACACTTCGCGATAACAATGAGGCTATGTTTTCAAAAATCGGTGCTGACACTGGTTTTGACTGCATCAATACGCGTAGCTGCGCGAAGGCAACTGCTGCTTTCCTTAATGCTCTGGAGATGGAAAATGCCCTTCCTAAAACGATTATCTATTCCTTAAATCCAAATGACAATGCTTCTATTGGCACCATCATTGGCTGTTTCCAAAACGCACAGGCTGCCTGTAAGCTTCAGCAAGGTTCAGCTTGGTGGTTTAATGACACCAAACAAGGGATGATCGATCAAATGACTAGCCTTGCTAATCTTTCGCTTCTGGGTAACTTTGTAGGTATGCTTACAGATTCTAGAAGCTTCTTATCTTACACAAGACATGATTACTTTAGACGTATCCTTTGTAAACTAATTGGCTCTTGGGTAGAAAATGGCGAATATCCCGCAGATATGAAAACCCTTGGACAAATGGTTAAGGATATTTCCTTCAACAATACCAATAACTATTTTAAGTTTAATGCCTAATAAATGAGCGATTAACCAATAATAAACAATCCCCCATGAAAGAATCATCTTTCATGGGGGATTGTTTATTTTCCTGTATGAGTATTTAGCTATAAATACCAATGTTTTCGTTAATGTGTATGCACTATCTTACTATTTTTCTACTAATGCGGCCTTGGAGGGGATGTCAATGGGAAATGCTAAACTTATAGCCAGTAAATCTTGGCCTATGTAATATACAGGTAAATTTAATATAAACAGATACTCCCATGCATTCACGCCAAATAGCCCAAAAACTAAAATCACGTCTGAAATCAAAAACATAACAGCACCTATCACTATTAGTAAAACAGCTTTTTTATTCTCTTTATAATAATCAACAAGTGAGATAGCCTTTGTTACCATCAAACTAATAATGAGCGTATAGGCCATAATCATTACTTTCATATTTTGAAAATTAAAATCACAACCATTTAAAATACCCATCAGCACTCCAAAAATCAAAATAAAGCAACCTACATCTGCCCATCCTATTTTTTTTAGATGACAAAAACCTATTGTAAAAAAGATATGTGCAACGGCAAAGCTTATCACACCAAAGGTGAAGGTCATTTTACCATCTAATGCTAAGAAGGTATCTCCAAATAACGAGAAAACAAGTCCCAAAATAATCAAATAATCATAGGTTTTATGCTTTACATGAACTTTGTGACTAGCTATTCCCGTTGCTACAAAAAATAAGCTAGTTATAATCTTAAGTATCGTTCCAAGAAAAGCTAAATCAAGTAATCTAACTGTAACAAGGCCTAGTAATGATACAAGCATCACAAAAAACAAAACATAATGCATTCGCCTTATCCCCCTCTTATTCTTATGCACCGTTACATAAGATGCACTAGATTATTCTCCAGGGTACTTTACGCCCCACTGTTTTCTTAAGTCATCCATAATACGAAGTACACGTATGGTCTCTGAATGTGGCATTTCTTCACACTCTACCTTACCCTCTTGAATAGCCTTCACGCAGGCCATAACCTCATATTCAAAACCTGTAATCTGCTTAGGCATGGTATAGTATGCTATTTCATTTCGTTCCACATCAAAAACTCTAATACTTTGGCAGTTGTTGATATTTTCAACAACCATATATCCCTTATCTCCTGAGATAACCCCTTCTCTATCCGTTAAACATAAAGTTGTACTATTAAGGATTGCCATTTTTCCATCCCTATATTTAAAGGTGATACTATTTTGCAAATCAACACCTGTGTCTGCAAGGGTAGCCGTTGAAGAAATCTCTTCAATATCATCACCAAATGCCATCAGTGCAAAGTTAATTGTATAAATACCTATATCTAACAGCGCGCCTCCCGCTAAGCTTGGCTCTATAACCCTTGGCTTATGGGCAATCACATAACCCAAATTAGCATTAAGTGTATTCACCTTTCCAATAATGCCACTTGCAATGACTTCATTAATTTTCTCTCTTGAGGGCATATATCTTGTCCAAATTGCTTCTGCAAGCAATAGTTTTTTGCTTTTTGCTAAGGCAATGATTTCTTCTGCCTGTTTCACATTAATGGTAAATGCCTTTTCACAGAGCACATGCTTACCATGCTCTAAGCAAAGCTTCGCATGAGCATAATGGTGTGAATGAGGTGTTGCAATATAGACTAAATCCACCTGGCTATCTTGAACCATCTCTTCGTAAGAGCCATATGCCTTTTCAAAACCATATTCATCT
Source organism: Bacillota bacterium (assembly GCA_023457875.1). Classification (GTDB taxonomy): domain Bacteria; phylum Bacillota; class Clostridia; order Lachnospirales; family Cellulosilyticaceae; genus Cellulosilyticum. Next base: position 4,132 of record JAEXBC010000385.1, read on the forward strand.
GCAAATGCCTTAGCTCTTTCATATTCTCTTGCAGCCACTGCATAGCAACTTACTCCCTCCACTTCTGCTAGTGTTTTTGCCATAGTACTTGCAATATTCCCTGCCCCTAAAATAGCGATTTTCATATTTTTTTCCTCCAAGTCTGTTAGTTATGCTAATGATTTTGTTTCTATCTCTACTATATCTTTTCTAATTCATCTAAACAATATACTTTTCATAATTTATAACTTATACTTCACGCTATATGCATTCTTTGGCACTAAGGCATTTTCTTTAAGGTTTATTTCAAGGCAAAAAAACACAACACAATTAGCCCAAGGACTATACGATACCACCCAAAGATTTTGAAATCGTGCTTTTTAATATAGCTCATTAGGAACTTTACAACAAGAATGGATACGATGAATGCAACCACCATTCCCAGTCCCAAGACAACTAATTCTCCACTGGTGAAATCAAAACCAAATTTCACTATTTTTATGGCACTTAAACCAAACATAACTGGCACAGCTAAAAAAAACGTGAATTCTGCAGCTGCAATTCTGGATACACCAATCAGCAATGCACCAATAATGGTGGCACCAGAGCGTGACGTTCCTGGTATAATTGACAACACCTGAAATAGACCAATAATCAGTGCTGAGGAATAAGTAATATCTGTCAATCGATTAATACGGAATGTATGTCTCTTATTTCGATTCTCAATCAAGATAAATGCAATACCATAAAAAATCAAAGCTAACGCAATGACAACAGGAGTATGCAAATGTGCCTCAATATACTCATCAAATAAAATCGTTACAACAGCTCCTGGTATGCACGCAATCACAACCTTAAACCATATAGAGAAAATTTCCTTCTTGATAACAGGCTCTGTTTTATTCTTAAACTGAAATGGAAACATCTTGTTCCAGAATATCCCGACAACCGCCAATATAGCCCCGAGCTGAATGACTACAAAAAACATTTCCTTAAAAGCATCACTCATATTAAGCTTTACAAATTCATCAACAAGAAGCATATGACCAGTGCTACTAATGGGTAGCCACTCAGTGACCCCCTCAACAATACCAATCAAAATCACCTTCAACATTTCCATCAAACCAATATCCATTATTTAATATCCTCCCTTTTAAAATAAATTGCACTTGCAGTACTACTTGCGTTTTAATTTTCCTACTAAATAGCAAAGCAATCAAGAAACTACTCGTCACTATGCCAAAAAGCCCGCTGACACTTTTCGTGTCAGTGGGCTTTTTACAGGTTTCTTAGGCCTTTACTTTAACTGACTACTTTTTATGTGTAATCTACCCATCTTTTTCAGTCCATCTACTAACATATAAGGGTCTGTGGGTCTAATACAAATGTTTTGCATTTGATCTACCGTGTTATCCATGCGTCCAGCATTGCAATACGGTAAAGTCATTATACTATGTATGCCCATACGAAACAATATTGACAGTTGTTTGTAATTTAGTAATCTTGCGTTGTAAATAATGTGGTAATACCAACGAACTAGTGCCCACAAGCTATTACAACAGTATCAACACAAATATAAGTCATATTATTATTGACTTTCATGAGTAATCAGTCTAATATATGACTATAATTATATTTTTAGTCATACGTTTTAAATGTGATATGCTTTTGTTAAGTAC
>JAEXBC010000386.1 GCA_023457875.1 Bacillota bacterium
CGTGTGGGACGTGGAAAACATCAATCCTACTGTATTTTGGTGAGTGATTCAAAAAACAAGGTCACTCAAAAGCGTCTTCGCATCATGGAGGAAAGTACAGATGGTTTTGTGATTGCCGAGACAGACTTAAAACTTCGTGGACCAGGAGAGTTTTTTGGAACAAAACAACACGGTCTGCCCGAAATGAAGATTGCTAATCTTTATACAGATGCTAAAATCTTAAAAGAGGTACAAAACGGTGTTAAATTACTGCTACAGGAAGATTCAAATTTGAGCAGTGCGCAAAACTTAAAATTACTGGAAGAAATGAAAACAAGATTAAATCAGCAATCTCTTCATAATGCACTATAAAGGACGTAAGGAGGACTAAAGATGAGAGTGATTAGTGGAAAATGCCGGGGCACGCATCTTATAGCACCAGAGGGAATAAGTACAAGACCTACTACAGATCGTATTAAAGAAACCCTGTTTAATATCATCACTTTTGATTTACCCGAGTGCCATTTTTTAGACTTATTTAGTGGTAGTGGGGCTATAGCTATTGAAAGCTTAAGTCGCGGGGCAAAGGCAGCCGTTTTAGTAGAAAAAGAACCAGAGGCGCTAGCTTGTATCACACAAAATCTAGAAAAAACCAAATTAAAGGAGGTAGCAAGCGTACTTTCCTGTAAGGTAGAAGATGCTATAATAAAATTAGGTAAAGAGAAACAAAAATTTGATATTATTTTTATGGACCCACCTTATGCTCTAGAAAATATGGAGGATATTTTAAAATTAATTCTAGAAAACGAACTTATTTCAGAAAATGGGTATATAATTCAAGAAAGAAGTACAAAGACTATTGTAAATATACCCGATAATTTGGTATTATGGAAAGAAAAGAAGTATAAAACAACTACATTAAGTTTTTATAAGAAAGGATAAAAAAGTGAGTAAAGGAATTTATCCAGGTAGCTTTGATCCTATTACCAATGGACATCTTGATATTATTACAAGAGCTTCAAAATTAGTAGATGAGTTAGTCGTAGCTGTACTTATTAATCCTAACAAGCCAAATGGGATGCTTACCATTGAAGAACGCTTAGAGCTATTAGGTGAAGCCACTGCTCATTTAAAAAATGTAAAGATAGATAGCTTTTCAGGACTTTTAGTAGACTATGCAAAAATGCAAGAGGCAAGAGTGGTTATTAGAGGCTTACGCAGTGTAACTGACTTTGAAAATGAGATGAATATGGCGCAAATGAATAGGAGCCTATTAGTAGACCTCGAAACGATTTTTCTAGTTGCATCTCCAGAATATGGTCATGTCAGTTCAAGTGCAATACGCCAATTAGCTTATTTTGGCGGAGAATATGAATTATTTTTGCCAAGTATCGTAGCAAATAGGTTGAAAAATAAGTAAAGTGAGGGGTAGATCACGTGGAAAATGCAAGATGTGGAGAGATAGCACTTTTGTTAGACCAGTTGGAAGACTTAATAGATGAAGGTAAATCCAACTTTTTATCAAGTAAGGTTTCTATTGATAAAGAGCAGATGGTAGAAATTATCAGAGATATTCGCTTAAAATTACCTACAGAGGTACAGCAATCTGTTTGGATTGTGGAGGAGCGAAATAAAATTCTTGCCGAGGCGCAAAAAGAAGCTCACATGATGATTGAAGAAGCAAGAGAACAAGTACAGAATATGATTGAAAAAAATGCAATCACAGAATTTGCTAAAGAACGCGCTAACAGCATCATCGAAACAGCCAAAGAGGATGCAAGGCAAATGCACAGAGGTGCGGTGGATTATGCCCAAGATACTTGTAGAGATGTTGAACAACATCTAAAAACGACCTTAGAGGCAGTTCATGATGAAGTGCAACATTTTGAAGCTTATATAACGGATATGCTGAGACAAGTATATGATAATAGACAAGAACTTAAAGAGCTGGGACTAAAGATAGACGAAACCATCGAATAAAATAACACCCAAATAACACATTGGGTGTTATTTTTTTTGCTAACAAGCACATAATATATAGAAGCATTTATTGGAAAGTAGACAAAGCAAAAGGCAAAGTTTATAATTGAAACTGGAACATCATAACCAAATATTAGCAATCAGGAGGGGAAATTGTGGCTTATCCAATTAAGGGATACTTATTACAAGAAGCAGAGTATATTAAAGAGATTGATAGTGAGGCAATAGTTTATATACACGAGCGTACCAAGGCAAGGGTATTACTTATTACCAATAGTGATCCACACAAGAGTTTTTGTATAGGTTTTCGTACGCCACCTAATAATAGTACAGGTGTACCTCATATTATTGAACATTCCGTTTTATGTGGTTCACGAAAGTATCCGCTAAAGGATCCTTTTGTTGAACTGGCAAAGGGTTCACTAAACACCTATTTAAATGCAATGACTTATCCAGATAAGACCTTATATCCTATTTCCAGTCAAAATGATAAAGATTTTCATAATCTGATGGATGTTTATTTAGATGCAGTGTTTTTCCCAAATATTTATAAACAAAAGGAAATCCTCATGCAAGAGGGCTGGAGATATCATATAGAAGATGAGATAGACCCTATTGAATACAAAGGTGTTGTGTATAACGAAATGAAAGGCGCCTTTTCTTCGCAAGAGGAGATTGGATTTAGACTGATTAAAGAAACTTTATTTCCAGATACCACCTATGGCAATGAATCCGGTGGTACACCAGCTGCTATTCCAGATTTAAGCTATGAAGACTTTATCAATTTTCATAAATCCTATTATCATCCATCCAATAGCTATATATGTCTATATGGGGATATGGATCCTAAGAAAACCTTACGGTATATTGATGAGGAATATTTATCTCAATTTGATTATCTAGAAATCAATAGCCAAATCAAGCTTCAGAAACCTTTTAAACAAGAGATTTTAAAGCAAAGCTATTACAGTGCATCACAAGATGATGAAAAAGGCCTATTCCTTTCCTATAATTTCGTGGTAGGAGAGGTGATAGATCGTAAGTTACTATTAGCCATGTCTATTTTAGAATATGTATTATTAAATACACCGGCTTCTCCACTTAAAAAAGCGCTGATTGCCGAGGGCATTGGCGAAGATGTATATGGTGCTTTTCAAACCCATTTGAGGCAGCCTGTCTTTTCAATTGTGGGTAAAAACGTGCAGCCTGAGAAGAGAGAGCGCTTTTATGAGCTTATTCAAGAGGTTCTCAAACAGCTTATTTCAGAAGGCTTACCAAGCCATTTATTAAAAGGTGCCATTCAGGTCAAAGAATTTGAACTACGAGAAGGCGATTCAAGTGGTTACTCGAAAGGATTATTCTATGGTTTATCTGCTATGAAGAGCTGGGTATATGATGCATCACCTTTGCTATGCTTAAAGTACGAGAAGGAAATAGAAGCATTAAAAACAGAAATTGGCTCAGGTTATTTTGAAGGGCTGATGAAGAAGTATTTACTGAATAACACCCATTGTGCACGGGTAGAACTGTCACCTAAAAAAGGCTTAGAAAAAGAAATTGAGGAAAAGGTTGCTTTAAAATTAGACGAATACAAGAAAAGTCTTAGTCAAGAGGCACTTAGGGCGTTAGTAGAAGAAACGAAGCGTTTCAATGCCTTCCAAGAGCAAGCAGATGAAAAAGAAGCACTTGAGTGCATTCCAATTTTAAAAAGAGAAGATTTAAGGCGAAAAGCCAAGTTCCCTAAGTTTTCTGTACGAAAGCAAGGGGATATGGAATATGTGATTACACCTACCTTTACCAATAAGATTGTTTATATGAACTGGCATATCCAGCTTACTGGTATTGAGATGAAATATATGCCTTATCTAGGTATGATTGTAGGGATGCTAGGAAAACTAGATACAAAGCACTATACCTATGAAGAACTTTCTAGCTATATGGATGAACATATTGGAAGTATGTCTTACCATATTCAAGCCATTAATAACGCTCAGACTTTACAAGGGTATTTACCAACCTTTTTAATTCAGTCAAAGGCATTGGTTAAAGAAGTTAAAGAGCAAGTGAAGCTGATGAGAGAGGTACTGGAAAACACTAGCTTTGATAATACAAATCGTTTATTAGAGATTATTCGCGAAATGAAAGCACTTATGGAGTCAGCTATAAGTAGTGAAGGGCACCGTATAGCCTATGGTAGGCTGCTCGCACATATATCCCATGCAGAACAGTTTGAAGAAGAAACTAAAGGAATTAGTTTTTATCACTTTGTATGTGATATCGAAAGAAATTGGGAAAGTGTGAAGGACAATACGGTTAAAGAATTAAAACAGGCGTATCACTATTTGGCAAACAAAAATAGGATCATGGTAGGACTTACTGTAGATGATGAAGAACTTGAGCATATTCTGCCTGTTGTAGAAGAGGAGTTAAATCAGCTGCAACGAGAAGATATTCAGCCCTTAGCCATGAAATTTAACCAGACAGAAGAAAAGGAAGCTTTAATTTATCCAACCAATGTAAACTATGTGTCAACGGGCTATAATTTTAAAGAATTGAACTATGATTATCATGGCGGCATGCTTATGTTAAAGACCATCTTATCGATGGACTATTTATGGCAAAGAGTGCGTGTACAAAATGGTGCCTATGGTTGTTTCTGTGACTTTAGGAGAAGCGGTAATATGTTTTTTGTTTCTTATCGCGACCCTAACATTGATCAGACACTTGCAGTGTATAAAGCAGTGCCTCAGTATTTAGAACAGCTCACCTTGTCTGACAGAGAACTGTTACAGTATTTAATTGGAACCATCAGTCAATTAGATTTTCCTTTTACGCCAGCCACAGAAGGAAAAAGTGCCCAAATTTATTATTTAGCACAAATTACAGAGGATATGTTACAACAAAGTCGAGACGAACTTTTTGAAACCACCAACGAAACCTTAAGGCAATTTGCACCACTTGTTAGAGCCTGTCTCAAACAAGATATGTACTGCGTATTTAGCAATGCTCAAAATGTTAAAAATGCAAACACCATCTTTAAAGATGAAACGATGGTTTAAAGAATGTATTTCATATTTAACTTAGCGTTACCTTGGTAACGCTTTTTTCTATCTAAAGGCCTATGATTTAAAAAATAAAAAATAGTTAATTGAAAATATTCTATATATAGTGTAAAATTAAAAGGCTGTAAAATACGTTTTGAAGTTTCCATATACATTTCAAATAAATGTGATAATTAATTTAAGAAAATACTTTACATAATTAATCTGGTTTTTTGCTGTTTTATAGAGATAAAGAGTATACGTTACCTTTGATTTTTGATATAATGACACTATATGATGTTGAAAGCGCAGAAGGAGGATGAATATGGCATATTTTGGTAAGGTCGTGGTCATTACAGGAAGTGGACAAGGTATAGGCCAGTGTATGGCTTTGACCTATGCAAGAGAACGTGCCATTGTCATTATCGCTGAAATCGATGAAGAGGCTGGCAAAGAAACCCTTGATAAGATTGGAAAAATGGGGGGAGAATCCCTATTTATTAAAACAGATGTGAGGCAGGAAGCGTCAGTTGCGCATATGGTAAGTAGCGTGGTAGAACGCTATGGAAAGATTGATATTCTCATTAATAATGCAGCTGTTCAAACAATAAGTGAGAATGATACTTTGTTTACCCGTTCTGTGGAAACCTTTGAAGATGTTTTGCGTGTGAATGTGACAGGTGCCTATATTTGTGCTAAGTACTGCGCAAGACATATGCCAGAAGGAAGTAGTATCATTAACATGGTTTCTACTAGGGCATTTATGAGTGAAGCCCATACAGAGCCCTATTCAGCGTCTAAAGGGGCACTGCTTGCTTTGACCCATTCGTTAGCAAATAGCCTAGCACATCGTATCCGTGTGAATGCCATCAGTCCAGGTTGGATTGATGTGTCTGAATGGAAAAAGAAAAAAGATCGTAAATTTACAGCCCTTACGGCCCAGGATCATGCCCAACATTTAGTAGGTCGTGTAGGTATTCCAGAGGATGTGGCTGAAGCTGCAATTTTCTTGACAAGTGAGAAGGCAGGCTTTATTACGGGAAGTAATTTTGTAATAGATGGTGGGATGACCGTGAAAATGATATATGCAGAATAGGGGATTAAAATGACTTTACAAAATAGAAATTATATTAGTGAGCAAAAAAAAAGATATTTAAGGAATACTTTACTATGGACTATCGTAGTAGTGGCTGCCTTTTTTTCAGGACTCATTATTTTCAAGACCCGAGAGAGCTATTTTACTGTTTTTTCAGGTGTAATGGTGATTGGCGTTGCCCTTAACTTTTCACGATATATTGGCTTTAGTAAATTTAAAGACGGTAAAGAGGAATATGCGGATCTTTTAGAAAGTATAAAAGGAAATTATAAGCTTTTTCATAGTGTTATTATTCCTGACAATCGTGGCACGGCTTTTTTTGAGCACTTAATGATTACCTCAAAAGGATTATATTTTTTAGGTTATCAGGATCAAGTGATTAGAACCTGTCGTTTATGGTTAGAAAATAAGTTAGCAAGTAAGGGTATTCCTTTAGAGCAAATGCATTTTATCACACTAGAAAATACAGCTCATCTAAAAGATATCATCCTTGAAATCGAAAAAGATAATGGCTATTTGGATGAAAGGTTGGAAGAATATTCGAAAGTCATCAATGACCTATTAATGTAAGTGGAGAATGAAATGAGACAAATTATTATTAAACCTTCAGAAGCTAACCAACGTTTAGACAAGTTTTTATTCAAGTATCTCAATAATTGTCCTAAAAGCTTTATTTACAAAGGGATGCGTACTAAGAAAATTAAATATAATGGAAAGAAGCCAGAGGGTAATGAACTGCTTAAAGAAAATGATGAGATTAAGATTTTCTTTACAGAAGAGCAATTTCAGTCTTTTGCCCAGGAGAAGCAAATCAAGAAAACCGATATTAGCTTTAATACTGTTTTTGAAGACGAGAATATCCTGATTGTCAATAAACCTATGGGTTTACTTACTCAAAAGGATTCACCTACAGCCCATAGCTTGACGGATGAAATCTTATCTTATCTAAAAGAGAATGGAAGTTATAATCCCCATGAAACCAAGGGCTTTACACCTGCACCTTGTAATCGCCTAGATAGAAATACGGCTGGTATTATATTAGTTGGAAAAAATATTCAGGCCTTACAGTCATTAAGTGATATGCTTCAGACCAAGCAAATTTCAAAATATTATATGTGTATTGTATTAGGGCGAATTACCAGTCCCATGGTTTTAAAGGGCTACCATACCAAAAAAGAGGATAAAAATGAGGTACATATTACAAGTGAATATGTAGAAGGTGCTAAGCCTGTAGAAACTCACATTCTACCCTTGAAGACGAATGGAAGGTATACTTTAATAGAGGTAAAGCTTGTTACAGGAAAGACCCATCAAATTAGGGCTCATTTAAGTGAAATAGGTCACCCTATTATTGGTGACCCTAAATATGGAGACCTATTAGAAAATCAATATTTCTTATCTGAATACGGGCTCAAGTATCAAATACTTTGTGCCTATAAGGTGAAATTTGAACTTTGTAAACAACCATTTATGTATTTGCAAAATCGTGTCTTTACAGTACCTGCTCCACCTATTTATTCTCAGATTTGCAAGGCGGAAGCTTTATTATAGAGATTATAACTAACTAGTAAAATAGGGTTATAATCTCTTTTTTGTGAAGCTATGAGCTTAATAGTTCAGGATTGTAGGTAGAAGCAATTTCATAGGCTTGATTAAGATTATGATCCAGTAAACAAAGCTGAATGGCTTTTTCGTATTCGCCAGTGGATAAGAGTAGTCTAATGGATTCTGAGTAGGCTTTATCTAGATTATAATAATAGACAGCTTGGTGTGGATTATAAGGTTCTACACACTTAGCGGCAAAGGTATAATGCTTCTTTTCAGCCTCAATTTCTCCGATTAACAAACGCGTAGAGGCAATGAGTTTTTCTTCTTTCATTTGATTTGCACATTCTAAAGCGGAATAATAGTCATCTAGTGCAATAAATATTTTAAAGGCTTCATCGTATTGTTTTGTGAAATATAATACCAAAGCAAATTCTCCCACTTCCTTTAAGCCTCTATCTTTTTCAAGGGAGTTTTTGCAACGTTTAAAGCAATCAATGGCTTTTAGCGCATCGTAGTTTTGTAAAAAGCAATAGCCAGCTTCGTAATAAGCCTGTTCACTTAGATATAGCTTAGCTGCCTTTTGAATATCAAAATAGCTATAAAAGTACGCTGCTTTTTTGATGTTTTGAATATGTAAACATATTTTTGCACCACGTTCATAATATTTTTTTTCATCAGCTAAGGCAATGGCTTTATGATATAAGCCTTGTTTTTGATAACAGATAATAAGATGTTTGTACGCGTGAGCTTTTTCAAAACAGATTGCGGCATCTATATATTCCTTTAAATCTAGATAGTAAATGCCAGCCCAAAAAGAAAGGTTATTTTCTGCAAGTATTTTTGCCTTTTGTAGGGCAGGATAGGTGAAGAATTTAAAACCAGTTTTCATACAGTCGATTAAAAAGTTTAGATAGCGTATCAAAGAAGCACCTCCTTATCATTGGTAAAATATGTTAATTACTATTATACCAATAATTTACAAAAAATCAAGAAAAGAGGAAAAAATATGGGTTATTGGAATACTAGGGGACTAAGGGGTAATGAGTTAGAAGAACAAATTAATGTGACGAATACACTTTATTTAGAAAGAAATTTAGCAGTGGTCCAAAAAATACCAACGCCTATTAAACCTATCCGTATTGATCAAGAAAATCGAACCATTACACTGGCCTATTTTGAGCAGAAGAGTACGGTTGACTATATTGGTGTCGTTCAAGGCATTGCCATTTGCTTTGATGCAAAGGAGACAACCAAGAATTTTTTACCTATGAGTAATATTCATGAGCATCAACTTAGGTTTATGAGTGATTTTAAAAAGCAAGGCGGTGAATCCTTTTTAATTGTTTTCTTCAAAAAATATGATGAATACTATTTTTTGCCCATTGAGGAATTAGAGCGCCTCTATCAAGCGTCTAAGCAGGGGGGAAGAAAATCCATTCCCTATACGAAGTTTGAAAAGAAGTACCTTATTCCAATTGAAGGCGGCGTATATATTCATTATTTGAAGGTGCTTAAAGACTACATAGATGCTAGGTATGTATAAAAAAGGTAAACATTGACAATAATACCTATGAGGTGAGGCAAATGAGAAAAAAAATGCCGAAAGGATTATTGTTACTATGCCTTGTTTTAGGTGTATCGCATATCAGTGGTTGTGCAACGAGTACGGCTTCTAACCATCAAGAGGTTGCTCTTGATGAAAAGACGAAGAAGCAAGTTCCTCTAGAGCTTTATGTAGAAGATGACATTAAAAGAGGTATTTATGAGCCTACCACAGGGATTTATACTGGCGCATATGTAGAGAAGGATGCCAATGTAGCAGGTGATCTACTTGCCTACGAAAAAATAGTTGGGCAAACCCAAATTTTCAAGGTGTTTGAATACAATTTAAAAGAAAGTCTTCCCTCTCAAGAAATTCTAAAATGTATTGCGCAAAAAAAAGTACCTTATATAAAGATTGTTTTAAGATCAGATTGTGATTTAACGCCTTTATATCATCTTATTTTTGATTTAAAGGGTTCTTATAATGTGCCTGTTTTTATTGAGCTATATCCCCTTACAAGTCAAAGCTATACACCGCTTCAGTACAAAAAAACCTATCAAAGAGCCTATGAGATTATTCATAAATATGTGAAGCAAGCCGTGATTGTCTGGAGCACGGATGAAACAAGAGTTTTAGATATGCCTGTTTATTATCCCGGTGATAAATATGTAGATTGGGTAGGCATTAATATCTATATTCCGCGTTATAAGAAGGGTGAACGCTATATTTATCAAGGAACGCAAAATCTTGATTTTTGGTATAAGAACTTTCAGCATACGAAACCGATGCTGATTTCTTCCTTGGCGATTTCTCATTTTTCGAGGGTGGATCATGTTTATACCATTAGTGAGACCCAGGAACAGCTAGATTTATTTTATAATCAAGTGCTAACCTCTTATCCTAGATTAAGAGGAATTTTATATATGGATATTGATATGCAAGAAGTAAGTAAGAAGGGACAAGAGGATTATCGCTTAACAAGTCAGCCGGGACTTATTGAGACCATGAAACTTTTATCTGCGCCACTTGAGTGCTTAGATCACTTAGATTTCGAGGCTAAAGATGAAGAGAAGTGCTATATGAAGTACAGTATTATCGGAACCTACTTTGAGGATGAACTCTATATTTCAGAAGAATATATTACAAGTTGTTTTCCAAAGGTGCCCTTAAGGAAAATCAGTACGAAGCAAGATTTAAGTGGGGAAATTTATTATGCCTATAATGAACTTAGCGAGTACTGTACTTGTTACTATAAGACATAAAAAAGTAAGCATGTATTGTTTCAAACCACCATATATTTTAAAGAGAGCCTTAGCCATTAAAAGGAGTGAGAATATATGGTGGATTTTTCTAAGCTCATATTAGAAGACAGAAAAGTAAGAAAAATAGAGAAATTTAGGGGAACCTTTTTAGAGTATTTGGACTTACTGAGAGAAGATCCTAGTTGCTATCAATTAGCACACGAACGGCTATACCATTTACTTATTGAACCAGGAGTTGAACATATTAGGACTGAGGAAGATGCTAGATTAATGCGCATTTATGGCAAAGAAGTCATTAAGAAGTACGCTTATTTTAAGGATGACTTTTTTGGTATTGATGAAACGATTATGAAAATTGCCCGTTATTTTTGTTCAGCAGCCATGCGAGGTGAAGAAGCACGGCAAGTGCTTTATTTAGTTGGACCAGTGGGGGCTGGCAAATCTTCACTCATTGACGCCATAAAAAGACTTTTAGAACAAAGTCCTCCTATATATGCACTTGAAGGTTGTCCAATGCGGGAAGAACCCCTTCATCTTTTACCTAAGCATTTAAGAGGGCAAATCGAAAATTTGCTAAACATTAAAATTGAAGGAGATTTGTGCCCTGTATGTAAATATCGTCTTTTGCAGGAATATAATGGTGAGTATGAGAAGTTTCCAGTGATACAAACAGATTTCTCTATTCGTTCCCGAAAAGGGATAGGTGTTGTACCGCCTGTAGATCCTAATAATCAAGATACGTCGGTTTTAATCGG
>JAEXBC010000387.1 GCA_023457875.1 Bacillota bacterium
TGTTGCTTGTAACTCTTCAGGGGTTACCTTTAAAATTCCTTCCATCTTCTCTATTCCTCCCTATTCTTTCATTTATTTTTATGATGATAAATACTCTTAATGGCTTCTTGTCTTTGCGATTTCTGCATTTTGTGCTTCAGTTTGTTCATACTGAGCAGCGATTTGTAATAAGGTGCTGATATAATTTTCAATGAGCTTATGAAAATTATCCATTTGCCCCTTATCTCTTATAAATGCTGCATGGAAGTTTTCATTTGCTTGACCAGCCCACTTACTCTTTAAAGCCGCCTCTGATGATTCCAAATTACCTACTTCACCTTTAAAGTTTCCATTTAATCCTTTTAGTTCTTCAGCTTTTGCTCTTAATTCTGATGCTGTTACTTGAAAAAATCCCATATTGCTTTCCCCCTTGTTTTCTTTGATGATTATATGTTATCACAATTTTTTTACTTTTATGATTTTTGCTACCAAATGCACTTTTAGGCGTTTGGATGACATCTTAACTGAATAGAATCCCTTGTCATTCTGCCTTTACAATAATGATGCTTACATTATCTCTCGCCCCAGCGTTATGCACTTCCTCCATGAGTAGCTCCATGCTACTTTGCACCGATGTACCCTTATTAATCTTTTTCAGCGCCCTTTCAATCCTTCTTGGGCTAATCATTTTATATAAGCCATCGCTACATAAGAGAAATGATGTACCTTCACTATAGCAATCCGTTTTAATCGTTAGGTTAAGCTGTGGTGTGGTCCCTACTGCATTAATTAATTTTCCTTTTTTAGTACTACTTTCAATCTCAGAAGGCGTAAACTTCTTCTTAGTAATGATGTCATTTTCCCATACCTCATCCACTGTAAGCTGACTTAGCTTTCTTTTTTCCAATCGATAAATCCTACTATCTCCCGCATGAAAAATGGCATAGCTTTTTTTGTATAACAATAAAGCCGACACAGTGGACCCACATACAACATCCTTATTGCACCACTCATAGATATATGTATTTGCCTGTTCGAGGTAGCTTTTGATTGATGCTACTACCTTAAAAAAGTCCTGTTCATAGTGGTTTATCTCTATATGTTTCCAACATATACGCAGAATTTCTGTAATAATCTTACTTGCCTTCTCCCCATCGTCATGACCACCCATTCCATCCGCTACTACAAACAGGCCTACTTCCCCTTGCCCAAGAGCTAGTATATGATCTTGATTAACCGTTCTAACTAACCCGACTCTTGTCTCTCCTGCATATTCCATCATTTATCTCCTTATGCCAGTGTACTATCTTACTTCTAATTTAAGCTCTAACCTACCTAATTTGATAACTACACCTGATGAGATTTCTGTTTCTGTTAACACCTTATTTCCATTTACATAGGTACCATTAGATGATTCTAAATCTATTATAAATAGCTTATTGGCTTCTCTCACTTCAATTTCACAATGCTTCCCCGATACGGATTTCTCATAATCAATCACAAGATTTGAATGCTTACTACTTCTACCTATGATCACACTCTGAGAGATAGGCACTTGAAAGGTCTTAGAAGGTGATTTGATATCCGTAAGGATTAGCGTCTTTCTTCTTTGTTCATTCCAAATCCTACAAGTCCCTTCTTCATCATCTGCCGCCATTTCAGTGGGGTCTTCTATCTCATCTTCTTCATAGCTTGCAACTACATTGCCTGAAATAAGCTCAAAGGCATTTTGGCCCCTTTTCTTCTTTAAAAGCACAATAATAACCCCAATAATGACGACAATAGCCCCAAAGCCTATTGCCATGAAAATAATATATAGCTTCATTTGAGCTAATCTATCAGTGGTGGCAGTTTTTACTTCCTCCTTATAGGTTGGTAGCGCTTCTACATCTTGAGTAGGCTCAGTCATTACCTTCTCTTCTTCCTTTGCCTTAAATGGCATAAGTACATCTGCTGTTAAGCTATAAGCCTTACCCCCTTCTTCAAAGGTAAGCTGGGATTTCTTTATGCTGCCATCTAACAAATCAGCCTCTGGCATAACCTGTAATCTAATGATTCCTCTATCCTTTGCCAGCTCCTGAACAAGTACTTCTATATCCTGTACCTCCTCCATGAGGTAGTACTTTGCATTTGAGGTCCTTGACAGTACAAACATATTCTTTAATTGCTCTTGATTTTGGCCATTATTACATCCAAAGGTATAAATAGGAATGGCTTTAGCTGTTACCTTAGCGTAAAGTTCTTCTTTTGTATAACCTAATGCTTTATTATCTACACCATCTGAGATAATGATGATTCTGTTATACACCTCTTGGGATGCCTTCAAATCACCCTCTAATAATTCATATAATGTATCTGTCAAATAGGTTTCTTGATCTTGATATGCTATTGACTGTATGGCCTTCTTGAGAGCGGTGTAGTCTGTTATATACTCCGTTAAGTAATTAACCTTCTTATCAAAGGTGGCAATCCTAACCAGCTCATTATCCTTTTTCTCTGCAACAAGTTCAGTTAAGATTTTTTTGGTTTTCTCCCTATCACTTTTAGGAATAGAAAATGAATTGTCCACAAGCACCAAGGTCTTCATGGCCACATCCAGCTGACTAATCGTCTCGCTCTTTACATCATCACATAAATTGACACCAATCTGATAAGTCACTTTGTCCGGCTTTCCTGTAGGTGACTTAAAAAATAAAAAGAGATGATCCTTTACCGTACTAGTAGATACTATTGCCCCTTCACTTGTATTGCTGCCTTTGGTTTCTGTTCCTATGACTACCCCTTGCCCACAGCCTATCAATAAAACGATTGCTAGGAGTAGATAGATATACTTTTTCCCCATTACCTCACCAACCAATTTTATATTTTCTAGCTTTTCTTAGTAAGTGCGTTTTGCTGCTATGGCAGCTGCTTCTTTTTCTTTACTATAAATAAATTGTGTACGTGACTTAAGACGGCTCGCAATATCCCTAAGATTTTGAGCAGTAGTGATGGTATTACTTTTTAATAGTTCTCCTTTACCAAGATACAAATTAGCGTTGTCACCTTTCCAGCTTGCGGCTATGCTTTGCAGGGTGGTATCAAGGGACTGCTCCCCCAATGTTTCTATCTGCTGGGCAATGCCTTCCAGTATACTTGCTTGTAGCATCATCATCTTAAAATCAATATCTATTTTACTAAATCCACTCATCATAACCTCCTATATGATTACATTATCCATTAATGCATTGGCCATGTCTTCCACTTGTCTTTCTGTGGTCAGATAGTTATTTGCAATGACCTTTAGGTCTCTTGGGTGTTCAGATAATCTACGCATCATCTCTTCTATACTTTCTTTTTGGTCATTATAAAGTTTTCTATGTAAATCCCCTGCTTCTCCTATCCAATAAGCCTTGGTTCCTTCTACCTTTTGGGAAATGTGCTCCATAGCTTGTTTAATGGAACTCACATCTTTTAGTACTTCATCTGCTTTGGATACAAGGATTTCGGGCGTTACTTTTAGTGTTATCATATTCGCCGTTATTTTAGGTAAATCCATTTATTTTTCCCCCTTACAGCTCTTCTATCTTAATGCTCTTGATCACTGTGTTTATACTAGACTCACACTTCTCGTATTCTACTTTTGCTGCTTTGATGCTTTCTATTAAACTTGTTAACGTATCACAGATTTCTTTTAAGGTACTATAGTCTTTATTAAACTGCATCATAAATAGCATATTAGCAGTACCTGACCACATCCCATCTAGTACCTTCATATTGGTAAACATATTTTCCATCTTTGTCTTAATGATACCAAGCGCTTCTTCTAATGCAGTAATATCATTTTGCATGATTACGGTATCTGTAGCAATCTGTTTAATCCCCATCTTCTACCTCCTAATCTAACCTCATATCCTTAAGTTCATTTGCTATACTGGTAAAATCGTTTTTGTTAAAAGATACTTGAAATGCCCAGCTATCACCTAACTCACACTTTGAGATAACTCTCTTTTCACCTTCATTGTAATAGGTAAGCACTAGATCTAGAGCTTGTAACAACTGTACATACTGTCTTTGCTCTGTTTCTAATCTATGAAGCTGAGTATTTAGACTATAGTGTATGTCTTCCATCTCTGATATAGATGTAAGATGCTTTAATACTTTTTCCACTTCCATAATCATTGAATGGCGCAGTGCTATTTGTCTTTCTATATCTTTATAGGACAGTTGTATTTCATCCACTACAATATGAAACATATCAAGCTCCTTTCTTTTTTGTTATTTTAACATAACTTAAGGATATTTTATTTTTCCAAGACCAAATGCACATTTAAAGGTATAGAATGCATATTTTTATACCATAAACAAACAGTCCCCCGTTCTAATATGGCACTTTTGAAGCGTTAAATGCTTTGGCAAAATGGTATTATCCTTCTTGCTACACAGGTAAAAATCTTCACTCTTACCCTCCAAGGCTACTCTTTCCTTCTGGGAAACCATCTCGCCGATTTCTTCTGTTAGAATATCAATAGGTGTATCTTCATCTAAGTTAAAGTCATAGGTCTTATCTATTGATACAATATAAATATCAACCATTATCATGGTTCTTCTCCCCCTGTAATAATGTAGTGATCATCTGCTTTAAGTGTTCTAACTCATAGACCTTTTTATAGGTTGCTACCGCATCGCTATACTCAAGCACCGTATTAAGTACTGCCCTGCCTACCAGAAGCTCTACTATGCTTTCATCTGTAGCTAGGTCATATACGTTTAGCCTTAGGTACTGCGTATGTATGGTTTCATCCTCCTCTAGCTGGATATCCTTTATATTCGCTTCATCAAGCGCTTGCTTAGGAAACATTTCTGTCTCTTCACAGATTGTGATAATCTCCTCTTTAGGCATGCATCTCACCCGAATACTGTGGGGATCCTGCCAACTTTTTTGCAGGTTAATGCATTCACTTGTATGAGGATTATAATAAAAAGAATGATTTTCTGAAGTAAGTGGACCTACCAAGCTCAGTAATCTTGTTGCCCTGCTTATTCCCTCACATATCCTTTTTGCCTCAGGGCTTAATATTACTTTGTCCTGATCTCCCTTTAATAGTTCCTTCTTATGAAGCTGATGAAGCGTGGTATAGATCTCTTGCTTACTCAGATGCGATGCTTTCACCTCTAGACTTCCAAAGAAGTGAGTAATACCATATAATGCGCACAAAACTGCAAACTCATCATCTTTAAGAATAATAAACTTTAACTCTTTCATAACGGTTTCCTCGATTCTATTGCCTGCTTGATGCCGCCTCTATAGCCTCTGGACAAAGGAACTACTAATTCATTGGTTAATTTAATCATATTGTCTGCTAGGGCGATACTTACAATTTTTCTGGAATTAACAATAAAACTTCTGTGACAGCGTATGAATTGTTCGCCTAATGTTTGTTGCAGATTATCTACGGTATTAGCAAATGCATACTCCTCACTTAATGTGCGTAGGTACAACTTTCTTTTACGTGCTTCAAAATAATAAATTTTGTGATAGGGGATATACTGCACTTCGCCTTTGGTTTCTATCTGAAAGATGTGTTGGCCGCTATGCTCCTCCTGTCTTTCAATAAAATCCACCAAGAATTCTTTAAGTACCCTATTCATATGATTTTCTTCTATAGGACGTAATAGTAACGAAGTTGCCTTAATACTTGGCTTCATATAAGTCATAGGGGAAATAGCCATATTAGCGATAATTAGTAAGAACGCCTCCTTCTCGGTGCGTCTTATACGTGCTAGTTCATCTATTGCACCCCTTCTTGTGACATCAAAGATAAGAAGGTCAATGCCATTACGTTTCTCCATACAACGCTTAAAAGCTTCAAGGGTGGTATAGAAACGCAAATCCCACTTCTCCTCACTGATGAGTGGAATAATATCCCCTATGATTTTCTTTATTTTCTTAATCTCTTCATCCTCTTCACAATACACAACCATAGAAATCATATTAACCCTTCTCCAAACCTTCTATAGTTTTACCATTGGGATAACTACCCTTTGTGTCTTTTCCTCCTCATTGGTAGAGGGGATCATACCAATTCCCGCCTTTTGAACCTTGCTTTGCTGCATATAAGGTATATAACTAAACTCAAATACTCTTTGCGCAGAGACATTACCACCCAAATGAATACCGGCCTTTGCCCTTACTAAATGCTCATAGATCGGCTTACCTACCACCTCTATATACCCATCCTGATTATAGGCGCATATCCAAAATACATTGTGCAAATAGCCCTTGTCTGTAATATTTTGCAAAAATCCACTCATGTCTTGCACACCTTCGCTAGGTTTATACGCATGCTTAACAAATTCAATTAAATCTGCCACAAAGATAAATACCTTTTGCTCCTGTTGCATCCTTTCAAAGATTTCTTCATCCTCTATACCTTCTTTAAGCCACTCATTTTTCTTTTGATTCCTTGGTATAAATAGTTTTTTTAGCTTAAGGCAATAGGCATACAGTTCTTCATCCGTTGCAATGTAATCTATTGTTTGGTCTTGCGTTTTTAATGCTTCATACTCTTTTTGATAATCTATAATGACTAGCTGAGCATTTTTCTTCATTGCCGCCAACATCATGAGCTTCATGAGGTTGGACTTACCCGTTCTTGCCTTACCAGAGATGATGTAGCTATAAATATGTTTTAGGGCTATGCCATAAATACTTGCATCTGCCATATCGTAGCCTAATGGCAGGTAAGCTGAAGAGCCCAACATTTTTTGAACATCCTCTAGTTCCACAAACTCTTTCCAAAGGGGTTTTTCAGGAATTTCAGGAATGGCCTTTGCGCGTTTTCCTTTCCATTCATTTCGTAGCTTCACGCATCTAGCATCTATAAGCTCCATACGTTTATAGTCATCTGCTGCCGGAAGCGCTAGAGCTGTTTGAAATTCAAGTATATCCTCGCCTACCTCAGCAAGCCCCCTACCTTTAACCCCTACTTCAGGAAGTACCGATAAATGCATATTCCTCATAACATCTGCGTATTGGAACTTATCATTCATCTCAAGGCTGATCACCTTTCGGATATTATCTGCTACTCTAGAGGGGATTTCCATTGCACCAAATCCAGAAGCGGTAAGTACTAAGAAAATACCATAACCCACCCCATCTCTGGATAGTTGCAGTAAAAGGTCATCATACTTGCTACTTGTTTTATTCCTAAAGTCGGCCACATTATCTATTGCTAATATTATAGCTGGAAGCTTAACTCCTTTTGCCCCAACATACTGACTATAGCTTCCTCCTCTTAATAGATTTTTGCGCTCTTCTAGTAGTTGCATCATCATATTAAAGAGCTTATCTAGGCGGCTTTCTTCATTTTCAAATACAATGCCCCCTACTTGAGGTGCTTTTTCAAAGGCAGCTAACATCTTACTACTATAATCAATGCCATATATATGGATATATTCTGCTGAGTAATGATTAACGAGCTGATAGATGAAGCTTTGTAAGAAGGTGCTCTTACCACTTGCAACAATGCCACAGATTGCTAAGTGACCTATTTCAGCAAGATCTATCTTAAGTGGCATCTGTGCTTGATTAACAGGATCATCGCAGAGTCCTACTTCAACTTGTAAGCTCCATTTATGTTGTTCACCACTAGTGATGGTCTCTTCTCTATACTTTTCTAAGTCACTCAT
>JAEXBC010000388.1 GCA_023457875.1 Bacillota bacterium
TTACCTTAGATAAAATATTTTGCACCCGATTATTGTTACTTTCGATTTCATCCTTTTTTATATTGACAAATAGTGTGGTAATGGAAACAACAAATAAGTACATAATCCCAAAGGATAAGAATATCACAAGCGTACGAAGGACTATGTTAGGTATAAAGAGTTCATCAAAAGTAGGAAGCAAGACAGTTGGTCTTACAGCACAAGATATTGCCATAGAAACAGAAGTCCCTACTATACAAAAGATTAGGGGTTTGAGATCTAGGAAAAAGGCAATAAACATAACAAAGAAGGGGGCGTAGGCCCAAAACTCTCTGTTTGGAATTAAATATACGATTACGTTGTATTGTACTAAAATAACGGATACAACAAAGGCCTTGCCATAGGATAACATATGTGGCGCCAAGGCCTGCCCCTGCATACAGTTTCTAATCAGTATCTGACCGATGACGACGTAGGACATACACAGGCATATAAAGGCAGTGGATAGCGGTGCTGATACCGTAGGGTAAAAGCCTAAAAATTTAAGGCCTCCAATTGTAACTGCAGCGCATGTACCAGAAGAAGTTAAAATGATAATAACCCATTTATAAGCTTTTACCATATATAAATCAATTATCGTTGGTTTTTCCAAATAAATCCCTCCTAGAACAGTATATTTTGAGATAGCATAAATAGATTTAGAAAATGGTCTCATTAAATAGGATGATTATATAAGGATAATCACTGATCACTAGATAACAAATTATCTAGCTCATTTGTCATACTATTTAAGCTATCCACCTGATGAACCAATATATTGATTTCATTGGTATTGCTTTGAATCATTTCATTAATATTTGTAAAGTCATTGTTTTGACTATCTAGGCGTGCTGAAATATCTTCATTGGCAGTTACGATCATATGTATGTTTTCTAGTTGTTTTTGTTGCTTTAAGTTAGCATTGGTAATAGCCTCTACGGAATGATTTAAGAGCTTCATCATTTCGCGAATACCAGTAACTGTTTCAACTAAAACTTTATTTTGGTTCATAAGCTGTGTGGCATTTTCGTTCATATACTTGGCAACCTCTTCTGTTCCAGACTGAACTCTCGTAACCACTTCGTCCACATTTATAAGGGAACTTTTGGTGTTATCAGCAAGATGTCCTACCTCTTGGGCTACAACGGAAAAACCCTTACCAGCTTCACCAGCTTTAGCTGCTTCTATGGAGGCGTTAAGTGCTAATAAGTTAATGGATTCAGCGATGTCATTAATGATTTTTAAAGTCTGGCCGATTTCAGCTGTTTCACCGAGGAGTTTATCTGTTACATGCATGGTGTTCTGGGTAGAACGCTCTACCATTTCACTCATACTCATCAAATGACCAAGTGCCGTTTGGTTTTGATCTGAAAGGGCCATAAGAGATTTAGCGTATTTGTCCACCTCTTGCATTTGCTGGTCCATTTCATTGCTGCAAGAATTTAATTCAATGAGCTTTTCACTACTATGCTTTGATTTGTCTAACATGATGTTACTATTTTCCACGAGCTGTTCTGTGATTGCAGAAAGCTGCTGGGTGGCAGCGCTTTCATTTTGAGAGGCACTAAGCAAGGAGTTACTTGCATCGCATATTTGCTCACTGAATTCGGTTACCTTAGAGAAGACCGTTTGTACACGGTTATGATTCGTTTCGATTTCTTCTTTTTTAACATTTACCAGTAGCTTAACAACAAACACAGTGATGAGATAAATAATCATTAAAGATAAAGTCAGTCCAACACTACGAAGTACAAGGTCAGGTACAAATAGGTCTTTGTCAATAGGCAGTGAAATACTTGGTCTTGTTATCCAAGAGGTAATAGTGGAAAAATGTATTCCCACAAGGGCAATAAGAAGCGCCTTAAGGTCTAGAAAAAAGGCTATGAACATGGAAAACAAGAAGGCGTATGACCAAAATTCTCTAATAGGAAGCAAGTACAAAATAATGTTGTATTGTAATAAAATAACGCACACAGCAAATGCTTTTCCGTATTGTAGCATTTTGGGCTCTACGACTTCGCCTCTTATGGAATGTTTAACTAATCGCTGCGCTACAATAAAAAATAGAATGCATAAAAATACAAACCCGACGAGTAATATAGTTGATACATCCGTATAAAACCCTATGAGTTTAAGCACTAAGAAAGTAGTTGATTCACATACAGCAGCAGCTGTTAGACCGATAATAACCCACTTATAGACCTTCGCCATATAAAAATCAATAATGGTTAGTTCTTTCAAATCATGCACCTCCTTTTTACTTTATTTTATAGGCAATAGGTCTATTAATCAAGAATAATTGACAGAAAATATAATATAAGAGAGAATAATATTTATTATTAATAAAATGTGTCTATTTAATCAATTCGAATAAAATAAAAAGAAAAAGCGAATATCAAGAAACAAAAATGGATTGAACCTGTTTATTATCGTCACCTTATAATTGTTGAGGAAGATGACTCCAAAGTTCTCGGCGTGTTTTATAAGTATTCATAGCGTTAATTACATTTATATTAGGATTGGTAAAAATAATAGGACAATCTTCCTCTCCTAAATCTGTACGTATGGGGAAGGCTAATATTTCTTCTTGCAGTGAAAATTGTGCATTGATTCCACTAGTATTACCTCTTGCGTCTAGACGTATCCATTTTTGAAGCTGCTCAATATATACGCCGTTAAGGCCATGAAGAACTAAGTAGGGATATTTTTCATCATCAAGAATTAAGCGTTGGTAGCAAAAGCCAGTGGGAATGCCTAAATAGCGAAGTAGTGCTGCTAATAGATTAGATTTTGCAAAACATATGCCATGCTTGTTTACTAATACATCTGAGGCCTTGAAATTAATGGTGCTTGCCATAATATCAGCAGAGTGGGATATCTGATCTCGAACATATTCATAGGTCTTTTGAATGCATTCTAGCTCATTTTGAGAAGCCTTTTTGATTTTGTCTGCTAAAGCTTGTATCTCATCGTCTTCATAGTTAACGATGGGGGTCTTTTGCAAATAATCCTTTATACAGTTAGATTCTAAAGATAGTTTCATAAATAACTACTCCCTCGCAAGATAATATAAAATATTAATAATTATGAAATAATATAAGTAAATAGTCAAT
Organism: Bacillota bacterium; assembly: GCA_023457875.1. GTDB lineage: Bacteria > Bacillota > Clostridia > Lachnospirales > Cellulosilyticaceae > Cellulosilyticum. The sequence goes on from JAEXBC010000388.1 coordinate 3,132, forward strand.
AGAGTTCAATAACGATTTAAGTATTATTTTTAAGCGTATCTTGAATTTTTTTTCTATATTCAGTAGGCGTTAAACCCACAGCTTTCTTAAACTGACGCATAAAATGCTCACTATTTTCATAGCCACTTATCTCAGAGATATATTTGATAGATAAATCGGTTTGAGAAAGATAATACTTGGCATATTCTATGCGGGCATAAATGATGTCTGTCATACAAGGTACTGAGAACACCTGTTTATATAAACGTTGAAAGTAGTAGGGGCTTAGATTAAGCTCGTCTGAGAGTCTCTTGACACACCACTTTTCATAGGGGGTGTTGTAAATTTTAGAGCGAAGTAGAAACATCTTATCATAATGGGTGTGCGGCTTTGGCTGTTGCGTGGAGTGGATCAATGTAGCTATTTTGAAAAAGAAAATATGCATATAGTGAGAGATAACTTCTTCATTGTAAGATCCTCCCACATATTTTTCTCGTGCCATATTTTTTATCAACATAGATAAATCAGTGGCATTGTCAAGAGGAATAGGTGTTTCAAAGGGGATATGAAGTTTAGTAAAAAAATCTTCGTCGCCTTGCTCTAGCTTAAAATGAAACCAATCGTTAGAGAAGGGTTCCTTATAAGCCTGGTAGTATTGAGGAGTTCCCTCTTTATAGAGGAAAAAGATATGAGGTGGGGTTAGGATGTGTTGATCATTTATTGTAAAAGCGGCATGGCTCTTAACAATAAGCGCTAGATAATCCCCACTACCCTTTGGTCTTGATATTTCAAAATCCATATTATGAACATGGTTATGACCAATATAAGTAATATACATGATTTATCTCCTCCTAGTAGCATCATTAATCTCATGCCATCATTTATTGAATGGCATAATATATCAGTTAATTAACATTATATATCATTGTAAGCCTATGGGATACTTTATACAATGTAAAGTAATAAAAGAAGGAGGCTATGTGATGAAAGCTACATTAAAACTGGATAAACAGCAAATTATTGCGCCAATTGATAACCGTATATTTGGTTCCTTTATAGAACATTTAGGAAGGGCAGTATATGGGGGAATTTATGAAAAAGAGCACGATACTGCAGATGATATGGGGTTCCGCCAAGATGTCATGTCACTGGTGAAGGACCTAAAGGTATCTATTGTACGTTATCCTGGTGGAAACTTTGTCTCAGGCTATAACTGGGAGGATGGAACAGGAGATAAGTCTAAAAGACCTAGAAAAATGGATCTTGCTTGGCAGTCTATTGAAACGAATGAAGTTGGCATCGACGAGTTTCAGGAGTGGGTTAAACGTGTAGGCACCGAGGTTATGATGGCTGTGAATTTAGGAACAAGAGGAGCAGATGAGGCAAGGAATTTCGTAGAATACTGTAATGGAACAACGGATACATACTACAGCAACATGAGAAAGAAGAATGGTTTTAGTGAGCCCTTCAATATCAAACTATGGTGCTTAGGAAATGAGATGGATGGACCTTGGCAGATTTGTGCTAAGACGGCAGAAGAATATGGGCGAGTAGCTGCCGAAACAGCTAAGGTAATGAAATGGGTAGATCCAACGATTGAACTGGTTGTGTGTGGCAGTTCGGGTGCCACTATGCCTACCTTTGGACAGTGGGAGAAAACCGTACTTCAGCATACCTATGATCATGTGGAATACTTATCTTTGCACCAATATCAGCGCAATGATACAAATGATACCTCCTCATATCTAGCTCAATCCATTGATATGGATCATTTTATTAAGGAAGTTGTAGGTATCTGTGATGAGGTAAAGGCACTTAAGCAAAGCGAAAAAACCATGTACCTTTCCTTTGATGAATGGAATGTATGGTTCCATAGCAATGAACAAGATCAAAGCCTAGATAAATGGCAAGTGGCACCGCCTTTGCTAGAGGATATTTACAACACCGAAGATGCGCTTCTGGTAGGTTGTATGCTTATTACCTTACTCAAAAATGCGGATCGCGTCAAAATCGCATGCCTTGCCCAACTTGTGAATGTGATTGCACCGATTATGACTGAAACAAAGGGGGGCGTTTGGGCACAAACCATCTTTTATCCCTTTTTGCATACCTCTAACTTTGGCCGCGGAAATGCACTTGTATCCACTTGTGAATGCGATACTTATAGCACGAAGGACAAAGAGAAGGTGCCTTATGTGGAAACTATAGGTGTTTATAATGAGGAGCATGGTGAGCTAACCATATTTGCAGTGAATCGATCTCTTACAAATGATATTGAATTTGAAATAGCACTGGACAATTTTGGACAAGCAGCGTTTATTGAGCACCTGGTATTAGAACATGAGGACATGAAGGCTACCAATACATTGAAAGAACCTTATAATGTGGTGCCTTATAAAAAGGAGAAGCATGCAAATGAGAAGATTGTCCTTAATAAACACTCTTGGAATATGATTCGCTACAAAATAAAAGGGTAGCAATCATAACATAGAGGTGAAAAGTTTAAAATATATGTATAAAATTAAAAATAGATTGACATATTAATATTGCAGAATTATACTAAGAAAAAAATGAATATGAAATAAAGCATTGACGAGGAGAAGTACATACACATTGGAATCGCAGAGAGAAGATGGTTGGTGAAAATCTTTATGAAGAGTGTATGGAAGTAGCCTTCGAGCTGTGAACTGAAAGGGTTTTTGCCTAAGTAGACTTCACCGGAGATTTCCACCGTTAAAAGGAAAGCGGTATCGGATAGATCATCCCGTACTGACAGAGCGCAGATAACTTTATCTGAATTTAGGTGGTACCACGGACGTAAACAGTTCGCCCTAAGCATATATCAAAATATATGCTTAGGGCGTTTTTTATTGTTTCATATTTGTTGCAACATTTATTATTATAGTCATGATTTAGAGGAGGCAAAGCTTATGGAAAAACATTATGATGCTAGTCGCATTGAAAAGGAAATGCAGGATTTTTGGGAAGAAAATAAAGTCTATGCATATGACCCAGAAAGTAAGAAGGAAACCTATTCTATTGATACACCACCTCCAACGGTAAGTGGGAAATTACACATTGGACATATTTTCTCCTATACCCAGGCAGAAATGATCGTTAGGTTTAAGCGGATGCAAGGATATAATATTTTTTATCCCTTTGGCTTTGATGATAATGGACTGCCTACAGAGAGACTTGTTGAAAAGGAGGAAAAGCTTTTAGCAAAGGACCTGCCTAGAAGTGAATTTGCTAAGAAATGCACAAAAGTAGCCGAAAAGTATGAAGATGAATTTAAGGCACTATGGCAATCATTAGGATTTTCAGTAGACTGGAACTTACAATATGAAACCATCAATCCGATGACAATGCGCATATCCCAGCGTATGTTTTTAGAATTGGCAAAAAGCCAAAAAGCTTATTGTAAAGAATCTCCTGTACTTTGGTGCACGGAGTGTCAAACCTCTATTGCTCAGGCTGAACTTGAAACAGCAGATAAGGAAACCACCTTTAACTACATTCCTTTTATAGTAGAGGGGCAGGAGCTGATTGTAGCTACCACAAGACCAGAGCTTCTTTATGGTGTAGGATGTCTATTTGTTAATGGTGAGGATGAAAGATATAAGCAGTATATTGGAAAAAAAGCGTTAGTACCACTTTATGATTATGAAGTGCCTATTTTAGAAGATGACCAGGTAAGCTTAGAGAAGGGAACAGGCGTTGTTATGTGCGCCACCTTTGGTGATAGCACAGATGCACAGTGGTATGAAAAATATCAGCTCCCCTATAGAAAGGTGATCTTGCCTAGTGGAAGGATCTTTGAGGAGGTTCCTATCATTGGGGGGCTAAAGGTGGAAAAGGCAAGAGCTATAATCCTTGAAGCACTTACACAAAAGGGCTTACTTATAAAGCAAGAGGTGATCACACATACCATAGCCGTTCATGAGCGTTGTGGCAAAGGGATAGAAATTATTCCTTCAAAACAGTGGTATATTGATATTTTGACGGATAAAGAGAGATACTTACAAGCAGCAGATGAGATAAATTGGTATCCCTCCGAAATGAAAAATCGCTATACAACCTGGGTACAAAATTTGAAGTGGGATTGGTGTATTTCAAGACAGCGCTATTTTGGAATACCAATTCCAGTTTGGTACTGCAAGGACTGTGGCAAGACGATCCTAGCAGAAAATGAAGATTTACCAGTTAATCCACTCGAAACATT
>JAEXBC010000389.1 GCA_023457875.1 Bacillota bacterium
GGATAGGAGTTGGTCTGTATCAACTTCTCTTTTCATATCAATTGGTAGTAGATCAAATGCAGTAAATTTAAAGGGGTGTTATCGTGGAGTTATCAACACGTTTAGCGGCAATAGCAAAATGCGTACCAACAGGAAGCCGCATCATTGATGTAGGAACAGACCATGCCTACATACCCATTTTTTTAATGAAAAAGAACATAGCAAAAAGTTGCTTAGCAACAGATATTAATAGAGGACCTTTAGAGAAGGCAGAGCATAACATAAAAAGCCATAATGTATCTGGCATAGCGTTAATGCAGACGAATGGTTTAGACAATATCCATGAAGGTGCAGGGGATGTGATTATGATATCAGGCATGGGTGGTTACCTGATTATAGATATTTTAAACCGCGCCTTACCATTGGTTCATTCCGTGAAAAAATTAATTTTACAACCACAGAAGGATATAGCTGAGGTCAGAAAATATTTGCATACGATAGGTTTTTCAATTGAGGATGAAGATTTTGTTAAGGATGATGGCAAATACTACACTGTCATCGTTGCTGTTCAAGGAGAAGAAAGATACAAGGAAGACTATGAATATATTTATGGTAGATGTCTTATTCAAAAAGGACTGCCACTTTATAAGGAATGGCTTTTAATAAAAGATGAAAAATTGCAGGATATATATGAAGGATTAAAGATAAAGGCATCTGATAGCGTAGATAAACGAAAACAAGAATTAGAAGCAGAAATGAGTATGCATAGGGAGGTTATGAAGTGCCTATTCTAAGTGAAATAATCCATGCACTGGAGCAATTTGCTCCACCACACCTAGCTGAAGACTGGGATAATGTGGGGCTTATGGTGGGAGATCCTAATTGGCCAGTTAAAAGAGTGTTATGCGCCCTGGATATCAACGAACAAGTAGTGGAAGAGGCGATTAGATTAAATGCCAACTGTATTGTCAGCCATCATCCCTTTATTTTCAAGGCAATTAAACGAATTGACCTTAGTCAAAGAGAAGGAAGAATGATACAGCGTCTTATTTCAAATCAAATTGCTGTTTATGGGATGCATACCAATTATGATGTGGTAGAGGGTGGATTAAATGATTACCTTGCAAAGGGGTTAGGGCTTACAGATATAGAAATTTTAAGTGTTACACATGAAGAGAAGCTTTGTAAATGTATCATCTATGTACCAATAACCCATTATGAAATAGTAAGACAGTGTATTATTGACAACAATGTGCGTCATATTGGAAATTACAAAGGATGTACTTTTTCTTGTCAAGGAGAAGGGAGCTTTATTCCGTTAAAGAACAGTAATCCTTACTTAGGTAAACAAGGTGAAATAGAAATCGTAAAGGAGTGTCAAATATCCTTTTTAATAGAGCAGCATAAAGTTGCCACCATAATGGATGCCGTTAAAAAAGTACATCCCTATGAGGAAGTTGCTTATGATGTATTTTTGGCTCAGAATATACTCAAACAATCTGGAATAGGGCGTGTCGGAAGTCTTAAAGCACCTACTGGACTAGAAGAACTCATTCAAAAAGTAAAAGACTTCTTTGATGTCAGTTATGTACGCGTCAATTCGGTGGAAAACAATACGGTGAAGCGTATAGCAATATGTTCAGGTAGTGGAGCCCAGTACATTCAGGAAGCTAGTCAAAAAGCAGATGTATATATCACTGGAGATATTAAATTTCATGAAGCACAAAGGGCTAAGGAACTTGGGCTTATTCTTATTGATGTAGGACATTATGCTTCTGAGCATAAAGCTTTACAACCCATTGTAGATGATATACTGGAGCATTTTGATGATTGTGAAGTCATTTTATCTAAGGTAGATGGAGAAACATTAATGATTCGATAGGGGGAAAATATGAGAGATTTGGTTCAGATTACATTAAAAGATGGAGAGCATTTGCAAGTTGAAAAAGGGTCTACCTTTCAGGAATTAGCTGAAAAGGTACAAAAAGACTATCCATATCCCATTATGTTAGCAGCTGTGGAGAATACTTTCAAAGAATTATGTGCCACTATTCAACATGACCTTTCTGGTGTGTCCTTCATTCATTTAGGAGAAAAGGATGGTATGCGTGTTTATCAGCGTAGTGCTACCTTTTTACTGATAGCAGCGTCAAAACGTATTTTGCCAGATTGTCGCATTATCGTTAATCATCATATTACTGGCGGATATTTTTGCGAATTCTCTGATGAGCGCTATTGTAGCAAAGAGAATATACAAAATATACAGCAGATGATGAGGCAGATGGTAAAAGAGGCCTTGCCTATTCAGAAATATACCGTTAATATCGAGCAAGCACAGGAGATCTTTGATAAAGAGGGAATGCGTGATAAGAAAGAATTATTTAAATATAGACGTACCTCAACGGTTAATATTTATGAATTAGATGGGGTAAAGGATTATTTTTATGGCTATATGGTGACAAACACAAAACAACTCGAATTATTTGAGCTTATTCCTTATGCCCATGGCTTTATTTTACAATTTCCTGATGAAAAACAACCCACTAAGCTGGCTGCCTTTGTGCCACAACCTAAACTTTCAAGTATTTTTAGAGAATCAGAAAAGTGGGCTCGAATTTTAGGTGTAGATACGGTAGGTGCATTAAATGATGTGATATCTGCCGGGAAAACGGATGAGTTGATTAAAATTTCTGAAGCATTACATGAAAAAAAGATTGCCCAAATTGCAGATCAAATTGTGGAAAAGGGCGATATTAAACTAGTACTTATTGCGGGACCTTCCTCCTCAGGAAAAACTACAAGTGCAAAGCGATTATGCATTCAACTCAAGGTTAATGGATTGAAGCCTCATGTAATTTCTGTTGATGACTATTTTGTAAATCGTGAACATACTCCTCGTGATGAAAGTGGAGAATATGATTTTGAAGCTTTAGAAGCAATAGACGTAAAATTATTTAATGAGCACATGAACGCATTAATTAATGGAGCAGAAGTTGAAATCCCTAGCTTTAATTTTATGCTTGGAAAAAGAGAATATAAGGGAAACAAAATCAAATTAAAAGATGATGAAATTTTAATTGTTGAGGGTATTCATGGCTTAAATGAAAAGTTAAGCTATGCCATACCAAGAAAAAATAAATTTAAGATTTATGTTAGCTGTTTAACACAACTTAATATTGACGATCATAATCGTATTCCTACTACGGATACACGGTTGATTAGGCGTATGATACGTGATAATCAATATCGCGCCATTGATCCAGAAAGAACGCTAAGCATCTGGAATTCTGTAAGAAGAGGAGAAAATAAGAATATTTTTCCGTTTCAAGAAGAGGCAGATGTTATGCTAAATACCGTATTAATTTATGAATTAGCGGTCTTAAAATCAAAGGCAGAACCTTTGCTCTTTAGGGTAAGTCGTAAGTCGCCTTATTATAAAGAAGCAAAAAGAATCCTTAAGTTCTTAGAATATTTTCTGCCAATGGATACCTCACAAATACCAAGTAATTCTTTGATTAGAGAATTTCTTGGAGGAAGCTCTTTTGAATAGAAAATAGCGACAAACCAGAATGATTGACAGATATCTTGAGATAGTGTAGAATGAAGCAGTTGTTAAGTAAGTCAGACAGTCGCACGCATCAGTTCGAAAGATGATGCTTGAGGAACGTCCGGGCTCCATAGAGCAAAGTGCTGGATAACACCCAGTGGAGGCGACTCTAAGGAAAGTGCAACAGAAATAAACCACCTGTTTTTAACAGGAAAGGATGGAAAGGCGAGGTAAGAGCTCACCGTCCCTTAGGTGACTAAGGGAGCTATGTAAACCCCACTTGGAGCAAGACCGTATAAAAGACATAATAGCTGCTCGCTAGTCTTGGGTAGGTCGCTAGAGCTTATTGGTAACAATAAGCGTAGATAGATGACTGTTTAACACAGAACCCGGCGTATAGACTTGGTTAACAACTTCATAATGTATGGATAGAGAATGGATTGAGAAGACTCATGAAGTTCTCTTTTTATTTTTACCGGCTTTTGACAGTAAATGACAGTGTTAAAATCAGTTGACTCATAAAAAATGAAGTAAAATAATCTGTTTTTATAAAAGCCATATTCAAAGAGGAGGTACATATTATTTTTGGAAAAGGATTTTAAATGAAAAGAATATGACTATAATCTCTTTTTATGCTATACTATTATTAATCTTAATATTATGTGAGTTGTAAAAAGATATATAATATGATAATTTTTATTTAAGCAATTTAATATGGATAATTTGTAAAAAATATATAATATCAAATTGACTAATGTAAATAATTATCATAATATTATATATAAATAAGCGCTTTTTACAGGACAAAAAAGACATAGTTTATAGAAAATAAGGGGTGAAGCACAAAATGTCTATGAATTTAATCATCGCGGATACGAATCAAACGTATGTAGAGAGGTTGACAAAGTTTATATTAAGTAAGTATGAGGATTCATACTCGATTGAAGTCATTGATGATAAGCAGAAACTGAAGGAAAGAGTGCGAAAGGAGAAGTGTGAGGTTCTACTTCTTTCTCCAGAGCTATATGATCCTGGTATGAATTTAAAAAACATAAAGCTACCTATTATTCTGCTTGATGAAGAGGCATCCTTACCTTATCCAGATAAATTTAAGCGTGTTATTAATAAGTATACGCGCATTTCCTCTTTACTTGTATATGTTAATAATGAATATGAAGAAATGGAAAGAAATAGACCTTTAGTATATGGTGTTTATTCTCCAGCTGGAGGTGTTGGTAAAACCACCATTTCTTTATCTACTGCCATGGCTTATGCGAAAGCTGGTAAGAAGGTGCTTTATTTCAATTTAGAAGATGTAGACAGTACATCTATGTTTTTTGATAAAGCAAAAAAACCATCAATGGAGTCACTACTTAACTTATCAAATGATTCCTATGAGCAAACCTTAGCAAATCTTATCTTGCAAGATGAGAGTACAGGTATTTTCTGTTTTGCAAGAGATAATAAAATGTTAGATCCTTATTCATTAAGTGCTGAAGAGGTAACACATATTGTTGAAGCCCTTATTGAAAGTGAAATGGTCAATATAGTAGTGATTGATTTAAGTACAGCAGTTAATGCGCTTAACAGACAAGTGTTTGATATTTGTGATTATTTAGTGATGGTAGCAGATCAAAACGCACAATCCGCATATAAAATCAATTCTTTTATGCAACAAACAGAGCTTGTTCATCCAATTAAAGAAAAGCTAAGATTGGTACTCAATCAGTGTAAAGATTTAAGTAATACTGAGGATATCGATGTGATTGGACGAATAGACAAACTTTATGCAACTAACCCGCTTGGATTATGTGAATATATTGCTCAAAATCATTTCTTAAGTCTTCACGGCTTAGCACAATAATAAAAAGGAGGGCTGCATAAAATGAAAGACATTGATAGCTTATTTAGAGTGAATAACATAGAAGGAAAGCAGTTTGTATCTTTTGACGTTGATATGACAAGTAAGTATGATAAAGTAGCTTGTAGTGCACTAAAACTAGAGTGTCCAGACTTTATCATGCCAGTTATGTTTGAAGACG
>JAEXBC010000390.1 GCA_023457875.1 Bacillota bacterium
AAATTGATCTGGTGCTTTATCTGCGCCGTATTTTGCTTTGTAGGCTGCAACAAACGCTTTAATGTTTTCTGCTTCTGAAGTCGCTACGAATGGTGTAAGGAAGGTTGCGCCTTCAATGTTCTTTGTATCTCCATTTAATTGAGCGATAACGCCATCCCAACCATCACAACCAAAATATGGTAATTTTAAACCAATGGTACTAGCTTGCTCTGTAATAGAAGCTACATCTGAATAATAAATAGGTAAGAAAATACAATCAGCCTGTGTACCTTTAATTTTTGTTAATTGTGTTTTGAAGTCAACATCTCCACCTGTAAAGGATTCCTCAGCTACAATGTTGATACCATTTGCTTTTGCTTCTTCTACAAAGGCTTCTTTAATACCTTTACTATATTCATCAGCTACGTCAAAAATAATAGCTACATTCTTATATCCATTATCAGCTATATAATCAGCCATTGTCTTTCCTTGTAATGGATCTGTAAAACAGATTCTAAAGCCATTTGGATGTTTTGTACAATCTTGAGCTGAACCACTTGGAGTGATTTGAAGGATATTATCAGCTACTGATGCATCCGCTACAGCTATACAACAACCTGAGGTTACAGCACCAAGAACAGCTGTGATCCCCTCATCCATTAATTTGTTGTATGCACTAACAGCTTTTTCTTCATCAAGTTCATCATCTTCAAATAATAATTCTAACTTGTGACCATTTACACCACCAGCTGCATTGATTTCATCTACTGCAATTTGTGCACCTTGTTTTACAGAAATACCGTATGACGCAGCATCACCTGTTAATGGACCGATTCCACCTATTTTATAAACATCTGTACTTGCACCTGTATTATTTCCTCCAGCGTTTGAGTTAGCATTACTACAACCCACCATAGCTGTGCCTAACGTCATCATAGCAGTTAAGAGCGCTAAAGTTTTCTTAAAACTTTTCTTCATCAATAAACCCTCCGTTCATGATTTTTAGGTTAAACTTACTTATATGTTCTCCATATATGATGTTTTATAACCATATCTAAGTATGTACAGAATACAAACTTTTTCATTAAAAATATACTATTATTTATGTAATTTGTCAATTGCATATTTGATAAATAAAGATTGCAAATTGATATACAATCTCGTCTATTCACGCGTTTATTTTACGCACCTATTTGACTGTTTTTATTGAATAAATGACATATTCTGATTTGTATCCTTCAAAAAACAGCTTACACTACGCTTCAATTTACTCTGTCCATAGCAAACAAACTTTTATGTAAACTATTCTTTGTCTGCCATAGACTTAAAAACGACTTGAATGGTTGTTCCTTTCCCCTCTTCACTTTCTATTTTCAGCTCTGCCTGGTGCTGAACCACTATATGCTTAACAATAGCAAGTCCCAGTCCAGTTCCTCCCGTTAGCTTGGAGCGGCTTTTATCCACTCTATAGAAACGCTCAAAAATGCGTTCCTGGTATTTCTTAGGAATACCAATGCCTGTGTCTTTAACAGTCATAATCACCTTGTCATCCTTCTTATCGATTCTAACCTTGACCATACCACCTTTGTTATTGTAACGAATCGCATTGTCACATAGGTTATAGACTAACTCCTCCATCATCTCCTTGTTAGCCATAATATGATTGGGGGACCCTTCTAAAGAAAGTTCAACTTCATGTTGGCTTGCATTCACTTGCAGCATACGGACGCAGCCTGCAGCAATTTTATATAAATCTATGGTTTCAAATGGTGTCTCAATATGAGTAGCATCCAGCTCAGATAACCTAATAATGTCATTAATCAAAGTCAGCAGACGATTAGAATTGTGGTGAATTTCTCCTGCAAATCTAAGGATATCCGTCTCAGTTCCCATACCATTTTCAATAAGTTCTGCATAACCTGATATGGCTGTTAATGGTGTTTTTAACTCATGGGAAACATTAGCGGTAAACTCTTGGCGTAGTTCTGCATTTTTCAATATATCTTGATGTTGCTTTTTAATGGTATTTAGAAATGGTCCTAGCTCTTTATAGACTGAACTTGCTTCATAATGATCTATATTATTTGCCATCTGTTCAATGGGCTTCACTAAACATCTCGTCAAAAAATGAGCAACCACCATGCAAAGCAAAAATAAAACAATCGTCATTCCCACAATTGCAGGAAAAGCACTTTTAATGATGCTCCATACACTGTCAGCTTCTTTTGACACACGTAAAATCATATCATTATCTATGCGTATTGCATAATAAAAAGTATTTTTATTGAGTGTAGCTGATTTTCGAACAGCCTCGCCCTCACCATTTTTCAAAGCTGCTACTACTTCTTGCCTGCCTCCATGGTTATCCATGTTTTGAACATCACCATTGCTGTCAAATACTACCGTTCCATCCTCCTGTATCAAAGTGACTCTAAGTTTATCCAATTGAGCACTGTAATGACCATTTTCCATTTCCCAAGTAGCTTCTGTATGATTCAAAACCTCGGCATAAACTTTTAGTTCTTCCAATACTTCTTTTTTAAATAAATCATAAAATACAGCCATTGCCAACGTTAATGTTGTGACAATGGCTATAGCTGTAATGATTAATAACTGAAAATTAATTTTCTTTTTCATAGCAGACCCTTCCTATTACTCCATGATATACCCTACATTTCTCACTGTTTTAATCATAGTGCCTGCATCTTTTAACTTGTGTCTTAATGTTTTAATATGCATATCTAAGGTCCTGGATTCTCCCTCGAAATCAGTTCCCCATATTCTCTCCATAATAATATCACGAGACATGACTATCCTTGCATTAAGTAGTAATAATTTTAGAAGCTCATACTCTTTAAAGGTAAGCTCACATAGCTCATCCTTTACATATACTGTATGTTTTTCGTCATCTAAAAATAAATCTCCAAGGGATAAAAATTTTTCTTCCTCTAAGCCCTTGCTTCTTCTTAGCAATGCTTTTACACGAGAGATAAGCTCCATTACACCAAAAGGCTTCGTTATATAATCATCTGCCCCTATATCTAAGCCCTTTACTTTGTCTATTTCAGTAGTCTTAGCCGTTACTAAGATAATAGGCAACTTTCTTGTTTCTGGCATCATTCGAAGCCGTTTAACCACCTCAAGGCCATCTTCATCAGGAAGCATAACATCAAGTATGACCAAGCGAGGCACCTTTTCAGCGATTTTTTTATAAAAATCTTTTGCACACTCAAAATCAGCAACACTATATCCGCTATTCTTAAGTGCAAAGGTTTCAATTTCTCTAATATTCTTATCATCCTCAACAATATAAATCCAAGCCACTTATCTACCTACTTTCTATACAGAGATTGCCTATATACTTTATTTTAACACAAACTTACTTTGTACAGAAT
>JAEXBC010000391.1 GCA_023457875.1 Bacillota bacterium
TGTCTCGGTAACCGAAGCGCTAACAAATACATCTCCTAATTGATATAGCCTTCCAATGCTACTCCAAGGTTGCATTCCTGTAAATATAACTGAATCCTTGACCTGTAATTGACTTGCCAATTCTTCAAGCTCTAAACGACAGGGTCCATCTCCCACAATGACGAGTTTAGCTGTAGGTATCTTCTTCACAAGAAGTGGCATCGCCTTGATAATCAAATCAATGCTTTTTTCTTTAGCCACACGACCAACAAATAAAACGATAGGGGCATCAAGTGGGATATTGAAGGCTTCTTTTAGATAGTTTACATCACTCTCTGAATAATTTTCACGTAGAAAAGGTGAAAAATCGATACCAGTAGGAATAATTCTAATGGGCTTTTTGACCCCATAACTTTTTAGTAATTTCTCAGTCTTTTTAGTAGGGGCGACAACACCATCCACTCCATTACAAAATGATTTGCTATATTTTCGAGCAATCTTTGGTGAAAAATCGATTCCCTTAGAAATATAATGCATATAATCTTCATAAACGGTATGATAGGTATGCACAATTGGAATATCTAATTTCTTTCCCACAAGCTTTGCAAAAATACCCATAGAAAATTCAGTTTGAGAGAGAATCAGATCTAACTTCAACCTTTTTATTTTATGAACAGCTTTATTAGAGTAAATAATACCTACACGATGATCCTTAAGAAATATAAAAGGTATACTTGCTATACGATGAACATATGGCGAATGATCATTGGCTTCTGGATGACTAATGGTAAAAATATAAACATTATGTCCTTGCTCACGTAATTTTTTTTCTAAGGTTAGAATTGAGCTTACAACCCCATTGATTTGCGGAGAATAGGTATCAGAAAAAATACCGATATTCATTGTTATCATCCCTCTTTCATTCATATCTAGCTTATAGCGAATCTATTTTTTGAAGTACCTTTGGCAGAAAAGGTGAATCTTTCATATTGGCTTTTGCTGTTACCTTCAAGACATCAAGTGCTTTCATATCATGAAGTTGATGATAAACATCTATTAACTGAAGGTAACACTTAGATAAATCACATTGATAAAGCAGTGCCTGTTCTAGTATTTGACGTGCTTCAAGTATAAATCCCTTTTCAAATAATATAGTACCATATTTACAGCAAATGTCCATAAATTCAAAATAATTTTTCTCATAGCCACCTAATAGCTCTAACCCTTGAGGACCGAAGCGTTGCTTGAGCTCTAAATTGGTATAGGCCTTTAGATCAACCATGGGCCTATTGGCAAAAGCTAATACGTCTAAATATAGCCTTTGACATTCATCCTCTTTGACCATAGGAATTATAGAAAAATCAATGGATAAAAATAAATCCTTTGGAATAGGTTGCTGCCGTATAAAATGAGTTAAATGCTCTTTTTCTAATCGATCCTTCCATGATTCTTTAGTGTTATGACCATTATTGAGTAAGGCGTGTTTAAAAGTCATACCTATTAAAAATATACCTATTACATAACAAAAAAAAGCTAGTGTCCAGCTTAAGTCCATTTATAAACCCCTTTCAATTAGACATTATGTTTATTATAATATAATTTGTCTATAATTTAAAGAGATGTATGTGATAAGCATCTCATATCATAGAATAAGGGAGCACATTATGGATTTAAATATAAGTCAAAAGCAAGCTGTTACTTGTTCCCTTGGAACAACCCTAGTCATTGCAGGACCTGGTTCTGGTAAAACCCATGTGATTATCAATCGCCTTCACTATATGACCTCGCATTTAAATTGTTTACCTCAGCATATCTTAGTTGTCACCTTTAGCAAGCTAGCAGCTGAAGAAATGAAAGAACGTTATATCAAGCAGTATGGTCATTCACTTATTACCTTTGGTACATTGCACAGCGTATTTTATCGTATTTTACGACATGCCATGCCAAAGAGATATTCCCTAGATGCATTACTCCTTGAAGATAAAAAGAAAAGTTTACTACAATATCTACTAAAAGATATGGAAAGTGAAGAAGGGGAAGAATTTCTTGATGGCTTTATGAAGCATCTTTCACTGATGCAAAATCAATTAATTTCACCACAACATTATTATCCTGATGGTATAGCTAAGGATGTTTTCTTAGAGCTATTAAAGCGATATGAAGCCTACAAGGAGCGTCATAATCTATTTGATTTTGATGATATGCTGGTTGCATGCTATCATTTGCTTAAAAATGATAGTGCAATTCTAAAAGCTGTAAGAGCACAGTTTCAATATATCCTCATTGATGAATTTCAAGATATCAACTTCGTTCAATTTGAAATTATAAGAGCAATTGCCACTGGTAACAAACAATTATTTGTAGTAGGTGATGATGACCAGAGTATTTATCAGTTTCGTGGCGCAAAGCCTAGTTTTTTACTTGATTTTGAGAAATATTTTCCAGATACTAAAAAGCTATGTTTGAATATCAATTATCGTTCGTCTCAGCACATTCTTCAATATGCCTTAGCCTTAATCTCGGAAAATCAAAATCGTTTTCAAAAGGATCTATCTACAGTAAATCCAAAGGGGCTTTTACCTCAAATCATTACATGTGCCGATACTAAAGAAGAAGCCCTTCATGTAATCCATACCATTACCCAAAGAAAAAGTGAGGGTATTCCATTAAATGACATGGCTATCATTTATCGAACGAATTTGCAAGCGCGGCCTATTGTGGAAACCCTATTCGCTGCAAATATTCCTTTTTGTCTAAGAGATGGCATGACCAGCCTCTATGAACAATGGATTACACAAGACATATTATGCTATTTGCACTTAGCCGATAATATCAATCAACCATCCCTAGCCCTTCGCATTATGAACAAACCCAAGCGTTATATAAGTCATGCTACTATAAGACAAATAAGCGAAATGGAAGGCCATTTTTTTATGAACTTACTTAGCCTTGAAACTTTATCTGAGTGGCAAAAAAATTATATCCAACAACTTTTATTTGATTTACAAGTTTTAAAGGAGAAATCTCCCTATGAGGCCATCCAATATATTAGACAGCAAATAGGATATGACCAGTATATTATTGACTACGTGGCATATAGGCGAATGCAAGTAGATAGTCTGTTTGAAGTGCTTGCTGAGCTAGAAGATTCAGCTAAGGAGTATGCCTCTTATGTTGAGTGGGAGTGCCACCTAAAGGAGATCTCTTCAAAAGTAAAAGCTGAACTCAAACAAAAGAAGCATCCTCACGAAGCATTAACGCTTACAACCATGCATGGTGCAAAAGGACTTGAGTTTAATACAGTTTTTATTGTTGATGCAGTTGATGGTACAATTCCTCATTACAAAAGTAAAACCCCCTTTGAGTTAGAGGAAGAACGTCGTCTTTTTTATGTGGCAATAACAAGAGCCAAAAGATGCTTATTCATTTATTTACCTAAGCAAAAACATGATAAGGATGTATCACCCTCTCCATTTATTGATCAAATCAAAATCAGGTTAGTAGAAGGAAAACAAAAAGTAGGTGCTAATATATATCATAAAAGCTTGGGAAAAGGAAGAATAATAGAGGTTTTAGAAAATAATATCATACAAATTAAATTTAATAATGGACAAGTAAGAAAAATAGATAGTCATTACTGCATAAAAAATGATATAATAAGCTGGGAGGATGAGAATGATGAATAAAAAAGCTAGTAAGAAAAGCAAGCAACCCTTTAATATGTTTGCTTGGGGACAAAAGAATCAAAAAAAATTTGCTGGAATAATGTGTATAATTTTAGCTGTTGCATTATTGGTTAGTTTATTACAGTTTTAGAAAGTGACTATATTAATTAAAATACCTAGGAGGTACAATATGAACAGGAATAAACTCTTAAAATGGGGGTTACTTGTTGGGGCTGTTACGATTATTGGCCTATCTCTTGGTACTATAGGTTACATATATACAAAAGTATCTGCATTTGATAAAGTATTTGCAAGGAATGTATATATTGAGGATTTATCTGTTGGCGGTTTAACCAAAGAAGAAGTTAAAATTAAACTTGAGGACATGAAAGAATCTGAACATGATAAGCAATCTCTTATTCTTTATAAAGGCGATATAGAAAGTGAAATTGCTTTTAGCGAAATAGGCATAACCTATAATATTGACGAGACTATTGACTCTGCATTTCAAGAAGGGCATAATGCGTCATTTTTTGAAAAATACAGAATCTCACAAGAAGGACTACCATCCATCAAAGAATATACTTTAGAAAGAACCTTTGATACACAACCTATTCGGGCATTTATCGAAAAAAGTTCTAAATTATTTAATGTGGAGCCTATTAATGCTTCCATCGAACGCAAAAACAGGCAATTTGTGATTACTCCAGAAGTAAATGGAGAAGTTCTAGATCAAGAAACAACCTATCAAAAAATCTTAGAAGCTATTGATCAACCAGCTTCATCTATACATAAAGTTGAGGCAGTAACAAAGGTTGCGATTCCCGAATATACGGAAGCTTCTTTTATGGATATACAAACCCTAGTAGCTAGCTTTTCCACATCCTACAATAATGCGAGTGCAAATAGAAATGCGAATTTAGTGGTGGCTGCTAATAAAATTAGCCGAACGTTGTTACCAGATGAAATTTTTTATCTTTCCAAACAACTAGAACCCTTTACAACAGAAGCTGGATACAAAAACGCAGGTGTCATTGTGAACGGTAAGTTAGAGGATGGATTGGGTGGTGGTGTTTGCCAAGTTGCTTCCACACTCTACAATGCAGTCTTACTTACAGATATTGAAGTTGTCATGAGACAAAATCACTCTTTACCAGTCGCCTATGTTCCATTAGGAAGGGATGCCACCTATGCAACAGGGGTTATTGACTTTCAGTTTAAAAATAATACAGGGTATCCTTTATTTATAGAAGGTTATTGTGAAAACAACCATGTTTATGTCAATATATATGGTCACAAAAGTGCAAAATCTGAATATGATATTAAATTCGAATCTGTATTGACAGACGTCATTCCTGCACCACAAGCAAAATATGAGGATGACCCTACACTACCAAAAGGTAAAGAAGTAGTAGATACAAAAGCTTTAGATGGAAAACGTATTAAGCTCTATAAGCTTTACTATAAGAACAATGTATTGGAGAAAAAAGAACTTGTAGATAGTAGCTATTATAAACCACGTGCAGCTGTTATTAAGCGTGGTACAAAAGAAACAGATCCATTAGCTACCGCAGTACCTTCTCCTAGTCCCTCACCTTCCGCAAGTCCTTCTCCAAGCCCTTCTGATATGCAACCAGAAGTAATAGAGGATACTTATACTGACATAAATGATGTTGGCAGTGAAACAGATGACAATCAAGATACAACCTATCCTGATGACTTAAATACATTTGAAATACCGCAAATTTAAAATAACTTCATCTAAAAAGAGATGCCTTTACGATAACGTAAGGCATCTCTTTTATGGTTGTTATTAATCTTGGGGTACAAAGAAACCGTCATCATCATCCACCCCAGGTGTTGGGTTCTCTTCAACCTGTGGAGGCAAACTTGGCTCTGGAGATGGAAGAGGAGAGGATGTACCGTCAGTATTTCCAGGCTGCGGCGTATTAGGCCAGTTATTGTTTGGCCAATTATTATTTGGTATGTCTCCTGGAAAATCAGTTGATTCAGGTAGTGGCATTGTTTCAGCAGTGTGAATATCACATATTTCATCCTCAACAACTTTTCCATCAACTACCTTTCGTATACGTGCTTCTTTTTTGCGAAGCTCAGGTGGACAATTCTCATTAGCAAGCTTATGAGATTCCGTACAAATTTCCACCTCAACATGCACATCACAAGTCTCAGTAGGTGCATTATTATTATTAAAGAATTCAGAAGTTACCACGTGATCTGGATCAGCTTCACATAAAGCAGTTGCACGTTTTCCAGACAACTTACATATTTTCACTTCAGATACAGAACTATTATTCATTTCAATCTTAGGGAAAGATTTAATTTCAAGCCCCTCATGAATTTCGCTCATAATTTTACCCCAGATAGTCAAATGATAGTTATTAGCGGACCTTACAGATGCCGGCTGTGAATATCCTGTCCAGATGGTTGCAACATAGTAAGGCGTATATCCAGCAAATACAAGATCCTTATCATCAGTTGTCGTACCAGTTTTACCTGCAATAGGCATACTACCAGGGAAGTTTGCTCTAATTCTTCCACCAGTATGCGCATTAGGACCATCAATAACCTCACGCATCATATCTGTTAGCATACGTGCAGTAGAGGGCTTAATAACCGTACGAGAATGAAGTGCAATCGCTTCATTGGTATTATCAATCAGAATATGTCCTTCGCTATCTTTCACCTGAGTGTAGAATACAGGCTTAACGTAAATACCATCGTTAGCGATGGTACCATAGGCTGCATTTAACTCAAGAGGTGTAACACCTACACTTAATCCACCCAGTGGAAGAGAGTAAACGCGGTCCGTGTCTGATAAGGTGGTAAAACCAAAGTTTTGAAGATAATCAAAGGCTGTATCTACGCCTACAACATCCACTGTCGTTTTAACTGCAATCACATTCATGGAATTGGCTATTGCCTGACGAACAGAATAGGTACCTTCATAGTTACCATCCCAGTTCTTTGGAGACCATGTAGAGCCATCACCCAAGGTATAGGTTTTATGTTCATTCACAATTTGTGAACCTGGTGAAAGCTTCCCTAAATCAAGTGCAGGCGCATAAGCAGCAAGTACTTTAAAGGCAGAACCAGGTTGTCTTTTAGCTTGTGTCGCATAGTTAAAACTTAAGTTTGCTTGTTTTGCACCACGAGCACCTGATAATGCTTTGACTTGTCCCGTGGTATAATCCATGAGTACAAAGGCAGCTTGAGGCTGAGGCTGTTTAATGAGGTTTTCTGTATAAGTGTCTGAAGAAGTGATTCCCCATTGACTGAGTTGACTTTGCTTAAAGGCTTCAACTTCCTCTTCATTATTGACAATAACATTATAGGTTTGATATTCAAATGGTGTCCCATCAGCTTTTTTACCAGCAACAGAATAATCAAGTTGGATCTTGTAGAGGTGCTCTGGATATAAGGAATCATCTTGAATATATTTATCAGAGATGTCTTGCATCTTTGAATCTAACGTACTGTAGATTTCTAATCCACCACCATAAATCATTTGTTTTGCCTTGTTATCTGAATAACCTAGCTCAGTCAAATCACTAACAAGCTGATTAAAGAGGGCGTCTACAAAATAGCTATGTGGCTCTCTGTCAATATAGTCTTGATGTACCGCTGATATATTATCATAGGGATATTCCTTTAAGGCAGCTGCATGTTCCTCAGGCGTAATGTAATTTTGATCCTCCATTTTCTGAAGAACTGTCTTTACCTTTTCCCAGTTATTATCGGGATTAGATATAGGATTATAATAGGTTGGACGCTGAGTAATGACTGCAATAACCACACACTCAGTCAAACTTAACTCGCTAACATCTTTACCAAAATAGCGTTTTGAAGCAGCCTGTACACCGGAAACCCCTTGACCAAGACCAATGGTGTTTAGGTAATATTCTAAAATGGTATCTTTAGAATAAAGCTTCTCAATTTCAATGGCTAAATATTGCTCTTGAATCTTACGTGTAAGTGCCTTTTTTGAACTAAGCACATTGTTTTTGATAAGTTGCTGCGTAATGGTACTCGCACCCTCATCAAAGGAACCCGTTTGTATATCTTTTACAATGGCCCTAAAAATACCTTTTATATCTATTCCATTATGTTCGTAAAAACGCTCATCCTCTGTAGCTATTACAGCATGTTGCAAGTCAAGGGGAATATCCTTTAACTCCGCGTACTCTCTGTTCTCAGCTGGTTCAAAGGAATCGATTTGCTTTCCTTCTGAATCATAAACGATAGATGTATAATTACCTTGCGGACTAATATCAATCGTAGAAGGGTCAGGTGCACTTTTGATAATGCCAATAAAAACACCAAGCACAGCGCCAACCACCGCAAACATTCCAATAATAATAGAGATCACTATAATTTTAAGAGCTGTGACTTTTCCTTTCTTTTTAATCTGCTTGGCTTTACTTTTATTCTTTTTCTCTAGCTTATCAAGAGAATTCTTTGAATAGTTCATAATTTACTCCTCCTCAATGCCTTATTATACCAAATAACAAGGTGATACGCAAAAAGCTTTAGCATTACTTCAATTATTATATAACAGATTATCTGGTAAATATATAACAAAAAGATTAAGTTTTATCAGACAATATGTCTTTCATGTAATATAATGCTAACTTGGTGTTTTGTATCTTCTTATATTATTGCCATTATTTTCATCATCTATCTTGGGTTAAGTAAATAATTTGGGGACTATTATCTGAAAAACCACAAAATAATATTGTCATTTGTTGAAATCCCGTGTATATTAAGGAATATGAAAATTAATTGTAAAGAGGTAATGATTGATGAACGAGTTTAAGCTTTCAGAATTATTTGGAGAGAATGTTTTTGATGATCATTTGATGCGCGAAAGACTGCCTAAAGCGATTTACAAAAAACTACATGATACAATTGATAAAGGGATATCTCTTGATCCATCTATAGCAGATGTAGTTGCAAATGCAATGAAGGATTGGGCGATAGAAAAAGGTGCCACCCACTTTACCCATTGGTTCCAGCCGATGAATGGTAAAACAGCAGAAAAATATGATTCCTTTTTATCCCCTACTTCAGAAGGTCGTATTATTATGGAGTTTTCAGGTAAAGAGCTGATTAAGGGAGAAGCGGATGGTTCTTCTTTCCCTTCTGGAGGGTTAAGGCAAACTTTTGAAGCAAGAGGTTATACCGTGTGGGACTGTACTTCTCCAGCTTTCTTAAAGGAAGATGCAAGTGGCGTAGCACTTTGTATTCCAACCGCCTTTTATTCTCATACTGGAGAAGCACTTGATAAAAAATCGCCTCTTTTGCATTCTATGGAATGTATTCAGTCAGCTGCCATT
This sequence comes from Bacillota bacterium, assembly GCA_023457875.1. Lineage (GTDB taxonomy): Bacteria > Bacillota > Clostridia > Lachnospirales > Cellulosilyticaceae > Cellulosilyticum. The sequence continues at coordinate 8,999 of JAEXBC010000391.1, forward strand.
AGAGTCTTGAGAGCTTTAGGTGATCAGGATACTCAAAAGGTAACGCCAACGGTAGGCGCTGAGCAAGAATACTTCTTGGTTGATAAAAGACATTATCAACAACGCAAAGATCTTATCTTTGCTGGTAGAACCCTTTTTGGAGCAATCCCACCAAAAGGGCAAGAAATGGAAGACCACTACTACGGCAGTATTAAAGAAAAAATTTCTAAATACATGAGAGATATTGATATTGAGCTTTGGAAGTTAGGGGTACCTTCTAAAACGAAGCATAATGAAGTTGCTCCAGCACAACATGAACTTGCACCTATTTTTACTACAGCTAATGTAGCCTGTGACCAGAATCAATTAATTATGGAAGTCCTTCAAAAGGTAGCCAATCGTCATGAACTTGCCTGCTTACTTCACGAAAAACCATTTGCCTATGTCAACGGTTCAGGTAAACATGTGAACTGGTCATTAGTAACGGATACTGGAAAGAATTTGTTTTCACCTGGTAAACAGCCTCATGAAAATATTGAATTTATTGTATTTACCTTGGCAGTCATTCAGGCAGTAGATGAATATGCAGATTTATTAAGATTATGTGCCGCTTCTGCTGGTAATGATCATCGTTTAGGTGGTCATGAAGCGCCTCCCGCTATTATTTCTATCTTTTTAGGAGAAGACATTACACGTATTCTTGAGCAAGTAGCTCATAATGAAAAAGTTCCTAAAAAGCATAAGCAGACAATCGATATGGGCGTTGCAACCTTACCAACCCTCACAAAAGAAAGTTCTGATCGCAATAGAACCTCTCCATTTGCATTTACAGGGAATAAATTTGAATTTAGAATGTTCCCTTCCTCTGAATCTATCGCAGAAGCTAGTACCTTTTTAAATGTGATGGTCACAGATGTTTTAAATGCTTTTGCAACAAGGCTTGAAAAAGCTACCGATAAAGAAGCGGAACTCAAACAACTGATCACAGATACTTATTTAGCCCACGAACGTATAATATTTAATGGAAATGGTTATTCAGAAGAATGGGTTGAAGAGGCAGCAAGACGTGGATTATCCAACTACAAAACAACAGTTGATGTACTGCCTTGTTTTATAAGTGATAAATCTATTTCCTTATTTGAGCGTAATGGTATTTTCCATCGTTTAGAAATGTTTGCACGTTATGAGATTTTATCTGAGGAATATTATAAGACCATTAATATTGAAGCAAGAGTTATGATAGACATGGTTCAAAAACAAATTATGCCAGCAACCCTTCAGTTTACCACACAAGTAGCAAGTCACGTTGCTACCCTTAACCAAGTTGGTACCTTCGAAGTAACTGCGCAAACTGAGCTTCTTGAAACTTTAACAAAGCGTATCAATATATTGAAACAAACCACGGATAAACTTCAGTCTGATTTAGAACATAGTTGTCAAATCGAAGATCCTTATGAAAAAGCGAAATTTTTCAAGGAATATATTATTGATGACATGAACAACCTCCGAGAAATAGCTGATAGTTTAGAGACTATCGTTGACGAAAGGGCTTGGCCTATTCCTACTTATGGAGAGTTATTATTTAGAGCATAATACTAAAAGTGCTTTACAAGTCGCCTCTTGTAGAGCACTTTTTATAATATATATTCTATTTAAATTGTTTATGGATAATTTAAAATGAAATATGTTATAACTATATAGAAGAATGCGTAAAAGGTTGGTGAAAAAATGATTATTGCGATAACCCCCTTTCCTTCAATTGAATACATATATGAAATCCAACAACTGATTCCCAATTGCTCTTTGGCGTCTAAAACGGTATCCCTTAATATATTATCCAAAGGTATTTATTGTTCGCAAATGATAAAGGTTTTACAGGAAGAACCCATGCTATTAAGTAGCTTAGGAGGCTTTGCTGGAAAAAGTATTAAGCACTATTTGGATAAGTCAAAGGTAAAATCAGATGTGGTATGGAGTGATTATGAAACGCCACATCAAGTAAAAATCGTCCTAGAATCTTCAAAGGATTACTATGATTTGTGTAGCTCAGAGCCAATTCTACTTGATAAAGAGTTGGTAAAATTAAGTAATAAGCTTAAAAGTCATATTAAAAAAGTATCCACCCTTATTATTTCTGGCAAACTACCTAAAGGACAGAATCCAAAGATTTTTGAGGAATGGATTCACGAAAGCAAACTCCATAATGTCAAAACCATTCTTTCTACAGGACAAAAGGAGGTTTTAGCCTATGCATTGGAGGAGAAGCCTCATACATTAATGTTTACAGTAGAACAACTCAAGCAATTAGATTGGTATGCGCCTTCTTACGCCGAAATCATCCAGAACTTAGTGCCGCTTCTTGGTAATGGCATACATTATATTTGTGTGTATATGAAGAATGAAGGCGCTCTTGTGCTTTCAAAAAACAAATACTGCTTAGTAAATTCTCCTATTAAGCTACCTAACCTTAATAACACGGCTGCTAGTGGTGCCTTTTTAGGTGCTCTCGCTGTGAGTATCAACAGGCAATATGAACAAGAAAAGATGGCTAAACTTTCTCTATGTGCATCTCTTGCAGCAAATGATAACGTGAATCGTGTGATTTGTTCAAGAAAAGACATTGAAAGTAAATTGAAAAAAACAAAAGTTAAACAGCTTATTTTAAATTAAGAAAGGATCTTTATGATATCACAAGCTAAAGAAGTTGAACGCCTCATATTAGTTGCAGCACAAAAAAAAGAATATAAAGAAGAAGACGCATGGGAAAGTCTTGATGAACTTGCTGACCTTGTAAAAACTGCTGGTGGTGAGGTTATCTGCAAGGTACTTCAGCGCCTAGATCATATCCATGCCGCCTATTATATTGGCACTGGAAAAGTAGAAGAACTTCGTGAGATGAGCATACAACATCAAGCAACTGGCCTAGTATTTGACGATGAACTTTCGCCTATACAGATGCGTAATCTTTCAGAAGCACTCAATCTTAAGATTATGGATAGAACCATGGTGATTTTAGATATTTTTGCGTCTAGAGCACGTTCCAGGGAAGGAAAACTTCAGGTCGAAATGGCTCAGCTCAAATATCAATCTTCACGTCTTATCGGTTATGGCACCATGCTTTCAAGACAAGCTGGTGGAATCGGCAGTCGTGGCCCTGGAGAAAAGAAATTAGAACTTGACAAAAGACATTTAAAGGTAAGAATGGAATCATTAAAGCAAGAATTAGCAGAACTTGAAAGACACCGTCAGTTAATTCGTGCACATCGAGACAAAAAAAATACGCCTGTGGTGGCCATAGTTGGTTATACCAATGCTGGTAAATCTACCTTACTTAATCGTCTAAGTGGTAGCGATGTATATGTCCAGGATCAGTTGTTTGCGACTCTTGATCCAACCACGCGCTCAGTAGCCTTGCCTAGTGGATCTGAGGTTCTCTTAACTGATACGGTTGGTTTTATTCGTAAATTACCTCACCATTTGGTAAAGGCCTTTTATTCCACCTTAGAAGAAGCCAAATATGCTGATATTATCTTACATGTAATGGATATTAGTTCACCTCATATTTTAACGCATCAGCAAGTAGTTTATGATACACTATCCAAGCTAAACATTACGAATATCCCTATCATTGCTGTTTATAATAAAGTAGACAAGAAATCGGATATTTACCCAAAAGATACATCCTGTCAATATGAAGTGGAGCTATCGGCTAAAGAAGGTCTAGGATGTGATAAACTTTTAGCAATCTTAGAAGAAATTCTATATTCTAGTATGATTGCCTTTACCATTCAAGTGCCTTATACACAGCAAGAACCTGTTAGATTTTGTCATCAATTTGGAGAACGTATACAAGAGGACTACACAAATGACGGCGTTATCGTAACAGGTTATATGCCTAAAGATAAGTATTTCAAAATAGAGCCGTATATTTTGTCGTAACATTGCAAAATATCAGTAAGCGCTGTAGTACTCCTAATAAAATATCGCAATAAATGTCATGATACAATGTATTTATCTCTGTTTCTAAGTTTATTTTTATAGTTTTTCCAGTATATGTTAATTCTGTGTAGAATTAAGCTATAACACCACTAATTTAATCGATTTGTTTTTATATGAATAGTATGAATTTCATTATATACTAATACATATAAAAACATACTTAATTGAGTTGGAGGAAGATGATGTTAATTGAAAAGCAATATATTGGGGAGTTCAAATTACCTGATGCCACTATTTCTTACTACTTCATTCAAAAAGATAACTTATATGGAGTAGAATTAGTAGAAGACTTGAATCATACGCTAAAATGTACATCTGAATTTTTTTCTGAAATCAAAGAGTTGGCCTTAGAATTTGTTACAAAGCTTTTTAATAACAAGGTAACTTCGACAACATTGTCCGAGGTATTAGATGATTATCTAAGCCTATAAAAATAAAAACTACTAGTGCAGTTGTGGCTAGTAGTTTTTAATATTTTTGTTGCGGTTGTTTTTCACTTTGTGTTACGATTACACTAATCTATACTAAATAGGGTGATTAAATGGTAAATACATATAGAACGATAGCAAAAAATGTACAGGCCAGCATCATAGAAAAAAAATCTAAATTTATTGCAACTGTTTGTAAGGTAACCTCAGTTGAAGAAGCAGATTGTTGTATGCAAAAGCTACGAAAGCAATATTATGATGCTAGTCATCACTGCTTTGCCTACCAAATTGGTGAAAAAAATGACTTACAGCGCTCTAGTGATGACGGTGAGCCACAAGGAACCGCAGGTAAACCTATTTTAGAGGTACTACAGAAAGAAGACCTTAAGAATACGTTAATCTGTGTAACAAGGTATTTTGGGGGGACGCTTTTAGGTACAGGTGGCCTTATAAGAGCTTATACAAAAGCAGCAAAAGAGGGTATATTGGCAGCTGGAATTGTTGAAAAACAGCGCATACGCATATATACAGTCACCTTGTCCTACACCATGGTTGGTAAAGTGCAGTACTTACTAGGTGAAAGGAAGTATACCCTTCGGGACAGTAGCTACTTAGAAGATGTTTCTATGCAAGTAGAAGTACCCATTGAAGATGAAGGGTCTTTTTCCGACTGGCTAATTAATGAAACCGCAGCCAATGTCAGCATTACACCTGGAGAATATGAGCTTATTGATAGGCCAGTATAGCTTTTATTGCTAAAAAGGACTGGTATATGATAAAATGTTTTTGTTATGATCTATTTTCATTATCACATAGGGTTAATAAATAAGGAGGAATAATTTGTTATGTCAGGACATTCAAAGTTTGCCAATATTAAACACAAGAAGGCCAAAAATGATGCACAAAAAGGAAAGATTTTCACTAAGCTAGGCCGTGAGATTGCCGTAGCTGTCAAAGAAGGTGGAGCTGATCCTTTATTAAATAGAAAATTAAGCGATGTAATTGTAAAAGCAAAATCCAATAATATGCCAAATGACACCATTCAACGTAGCATTAAAAAAGCTGCTGGTGAGGGAAATAGTGTTAACTACGAATATATCACTTATGAGGGATATGGTCCAAGTGGTGTTGCCGTTATAGTGGAGACACTGACTGATAACAAAAACCGTACTGCAGCTAATGTACGTGCTGCTTTTACTAAAGGCAATGGAAATATGGGAACAAGCGGCTGTGTTTCTTTTATGTTTGATGAAAAGGGACAAATTGTTATTGAAAAAGAAGCAACTTCTATGGATGAAGATGAGCTGATGATGTTAGCCATTGAAGCTGGTGCTGATGACTTTGAAGCAGAAGAAGAGGGCTATACTATTACCACCTCACCAGATGCTTTTTCAGACGTTCATGCTGCTTTAGAGGCAGCGGGTATTGAAATGGCAGAAGCCCAAGTGACTATGGTCCCACAAACATGGACTAGCCTTACCTCAGAAACAGATATAAAGGCCATGAATAAAATGCTGGATTTACTAAATGACGATGATGATGTGCAAGATATTTATCATAATTGGGATGAAGAATAAAGATAATTATAGATAACTCTTTAGACTTTTTAGGTAATATTTTGAATTTTTAAGGATATGGTGTTTGCACTTGATAAATTAAGACAATACTTTTATTAGCATATGGTGATTGATAGTAGCTTTGTATCCATATAGTATATGAGATGAAAGGTATGTACAATGTCTAGTGGAAGAATGCTAATGAAAGTCTTAGAAAAACAAGAGATGAGAAGTACAGCTTCTATTTATATTTCTATTGTTTTAGCTTATATCGAACTTACCAAGTGGGAGGATGCCAGGTATTTTTGTGAGCAAGGCTTATCTTCAGCCCTCCAACTTGAAGATAAGCTTGTGCTTAATGAACTTCATGATATCATCCAAGAAAAGAGTCTTACACGTCTTAGGGTGCTGTTGACACAGCCTATACAAAAATTAAATTCATTTGAAAAAGACCCTAATGAATTGAAAATATATGATCACTATAAGGAGAACGTCATGAATACATTAGAAGACCTATTAGGGATCAATCCTACAACAGAAGCCTTTTGCAACGTATGTGCAAAGGAATTACAAGATATTTTTAATAAAATAGATAATCGCGCAAATTATAATGGTGCAAAAGTACTAGCTGCTATGCAAAAAAACAAACTAAGTGATATCCATTTTGCCGCCACAACAGGCTATGGATATAATGACTTAGGTCGTGATGTGGTAGAACAAATATATGCGGATATTTTTAAGACAGAAGCGGGCTTAGTACGTCCTCAATTAATGTCAGGTACCCATGCCTTAACCGTTGCTTTGTTTGGTAACTTAAGGCCAGGTGATGAACTTTTATCACCCGTGGGTAAACCCTATGATACCCTGGAAGGTGTAATTGGTATTCGTAAGGAGATAGGTAGCCTTGCCGAATATCATATTTCTTATAAACAAGTGGACTTAAAAGAGGATTTTAGCTTTGACTACGAAGGTATTAGGACTGCTATTACCGAGAAAACAAAGCTTGTCACCATCCAACGTTCTAAGGGCTATAGCTACCGTCCTACCTTTTCTGTTAAGCAAATTGGAGAGCTAATTACCTTTATTAAATCTATTAAGCCAGATGTAATCTGTATGGTGGACAACTGCTATGGTGAATTTGTAGATACCATTGAACCAACTGAAGTTGGCGCTGACCTTTGTGTAGGCTCCCTTATTAAAAATCCTGGAGGAGGTCTTGCTCCAATTGGTGGCTATATTGTAGGAAAACATGAATATGTTGAGAAAGCTGCAATGCGTCTTACTGCTCCTGGACTAGGAAAAGAAGTGGGGGCTACCCTTGGCCTCAACCAGCCTGTATTACAAGGACTATTTTTAGCACCTGAAGTAGTAGCCAATGCCCTAAAGGGTGCTGTTTTAGCTTCGGCTATATTTGAGAAACTAGGCTTTGATGTGATGCCTCACTCAAGTGAACTACGTCACGATATCATTCAAGCCATTAATATGAAAACGCCTGAAAATGTCATTAGCTTTTGCCAAGGCATTCAAAAAGGTGCTCCTGTAGATAGCTTTGTTACGCCAGAGCCTTGGGATATGCCTGGATATGACGCAAAAGTGATTATGGCAGCTGGGGCCTTTATCCAAGGTGCTTCCATTGAGATGAGCGCTGATGCCCCTATCAAACCACCCTATACTGTTTTTTTCCAAGGTGGTTTAACCTTTTACCATGCTAAATATGGTATCATGAAAGCACTTCAGACAATGATTGACCATGGGCATATCACTTTACCAAAATAAAACCACAAAAAAGACTCCTACTTAAGTACACAAGCTTTTAATTTGCTTGTCTACCTAAGTAGGAGCTTTTTATCATGCTCTTAAAAGGTTCTAAATAATCCAATCACTTTGCCTAGAATGCTAACTTGCGTTGTATAAATGGGTGACATCGTATCGTTTTCTGGTTGAAGTCTAATACGTGTTTTCTCATTAAAAAAGCGCTTTACTGTTACCTCATCATCAAGAAGTGCCACCACAATATCACCATTTTGAGCAAAATCCTGTTTGCGAACAATGATTTGATCTCCATCTAATATGCCTGCATTAATCATACTGGTTCCTGTTACATTAAGCATAAATGTTTCATCATGCTTTGTAATTTGTCTAGGTAAAGGAAAATACTCTTCAATGTTTTCAACGGCTAAAATAGGCGCCCCTGCTGTAACCTTTCCAACGACAGGTACAGCACTAACATGATCGTGTATCCAATTGGCTTCTTCATCATCTAAAATCTCTATTGTCCTTGGTTTACTAGGATCTCTACGAATGAATCCTTTTTTTTCTAAGGAACTTAAATGGCTATGGACAGTAGAAGTGGAACTGAGTCCAACAGCCATACAAATTTCACGTACAGAAGGGGGATAACCTTTATCTTTCAAGTTTTGTTTGATGTAACTTAATATCTGTTGCTGTTTTTCAGTAAGTGTCTGTTCCATACACATCCCTCATTTTCTACTATAATATGTTTTATTATAACATATTACCTTTGCGTTAGCAAACATATGTTCTTATTCTTCCCGAAGTTTGATAACAGAAGCGGCATATCGCTTTCTGGCATCATCCATTTGTGCATAGTGCTTCTTGGTTGTATTCACATCCTTATGTCCAAGTACATCTGCAACTAAGTAGATATCTCCAGTTTCGTGATAAAGCTGGGTACCATATGTAGAACGCAATTTATGGGGTGTAATCTTTTTTATGCTGGTTACATGGGCGCTATATTTCTTAACAAGGAGTTGTACACTACGAACGGAAATACGCTTGTTTTGTAAGGAAAGAAACAGTGGGTTATCTATATCCACACAAGTTTTTGCTCTTCTCTCTACTAAGTAATCTCTTAGTATTTTTTCAACTTCCTCGCTAAAGTAAATGATGGTTTCATTACCACCCTTACGCGTAATTTTAATGCCATTATAATTAAAATCTATATCCTCGATATTAATGCCCACACATTCAGAAACACGAATACCTGTTCCTAATAAAAGGGCTATAATGGCTAAATCACGTTTTTTTGTAAATTCATGATAAATTTTTTGCTTCTCAGTAAGTTTCTCACCAGATTCAACCACATCTAGAAGTTTTGCAATCTCATCTACATCCAGTTTAATAATTGGTTTTTGATGGATTTTAGGCATATCAATAATGGAAGAAGGATCATGCGTGATGCGCTGTTGCTTATATAAATAATGATATAAGGTTTTGATAGAAGCTAGCTTTCTTGCTTTTCCATTCTGCCCATTTTGATAGTAAGTAGTGCTAGATGCCTTCGTTTCATTTTTCTCCTTTTCATAATAGGAAAGATATTCTAAATACCGCTCTATATCTCTAGGTAATACAGCCTCCAAATCCTCCAATTTAATTTCCTTTATTGAATGAACTGTCTTTAAGGAATCTATGGAGTCCTTAAGGAAGTTTAAATAAACGCGGATATCATAAGCATATGCTAGTCTTGTATTGGCACTAGTAATATGTTCAATCCCTCGAAAAAAATCAAAAATATAAGGTGGAAGTTCTTGAAGCATTTCTCTTGTCTTTAGTGTCACATACTTTTGACGACGCTCTTGATAACTAGCCATTTTTATTCCTCCTTTTGAAACCAACCCTCAATTTGGCTTCTTTGTATGGCACCGAACAAACGTTCATCTAGCCTAGGAAACCCTTCTTTAAGGCTTGAGATAAGTTGTTTGGTGGTTTCTCTCTTGGTATGTCCATCAGCAGAACATGGACTTTTAACTACCGGTAAGGCATTTTTGTAGGCAAATCCTCGTATCGACGTTTCAGGAAGATAGATAAGGGGACGTATGATATGTAGATTCACTTGATCCATATAGTTAACAGGCGGCATCGTGTGAATTCGTCCTTCATAAAATAATGACATCAAAAAGGACTCATTAATATCATCCTTATTATGTCCTAGGGCAACTTTATTGCACTCATACTTAGTGGCGGTTTGATATAAAGCACCCTTTCGCATTTTTGAGCAAAGAGAACAGGGATTGGTTTCTTTTCTTTCCTTAAAAATAATGTCTGCAATCTGGGTTTCACACACTATAAAAGGAATGTCTAGTTCCTCAAAATAGGCTTTGACTAATGACAAATCAAATTCAGGAAAACCTAATGATACACTAATAGCCATTAATTCAAAGGACTTAGGATAAAATTTCTTGAGGTGACTTAACGCTAAAGCAAGCACCAGGCTATCTTTTCCACCAGAAATACCAACAGCAATACGATCCCCAGTTTCTATCATCTGATAGTCTTGAACAGCACGCCTCACATAGCTTAATATATTTTGTAGTTGCATAAACGCCTCCAGTAACTATTCGCTAAAGTTAGTCCTATTATATCACAAATAGCACGAGATAAAAAAACCTTTACCAGTCTATTTAATAGTTCTTTTATAAAAGATAGCAAACATAGTATAATATGTATAAT
>JAEXBC010000392.1 GCA_023457875.1 Bacillota bacterium
ATGTAACAACACTTGGAACTGTAAAACCTTCAAATCTTGTATAATCTTCAGTTCCAAAGCATACAATAGGAACTAATTGTCCACTTTCTACATATTGTTTTCCCATACTTGGATTAGCCACAACGCCATCCACATCACCGCTTAGCAATGCAGCAATTTGTTCTGCACCACCTTCATACATAACAGGAGCCGCCTGTGCACCTGCTGCTTTTAGTAACCCACAAGCAGTTAAGTGTCCATCTGTTCCAATACCACCCACAGATATTTTGAGTTCTCTTTGCTTACCAGCATTAACCATAGCTTCAAAGCTTGTTACGTCAGAGTCGGTTCTAGCAAATAATATACAGTTTGTTTTATAAAGCATACATACTGGTTGTAAATCCTCTAATTCAAAAGGTACATTTGCTTTGATATTTTTAGCGTAAAATTGTCCAATAGAAGTAAACATAATTTTCTTGGTATCAGGTTTTTCTTGTGTAAATGATGTAGCTGCTACAATACCATCTCCACCTGTTAAGTTTTCTACTACAATTGCCTTATCAATGTACTTGTTAGCTACTTCTGCAAATTTTCTACCTACTGTATCACTTGTTCCACCACTTCCATAAGGCATAACCATTTTAATATTGTTCTTGTTAAAAAATTCTAAAGCATCTTTTTCAGTTGTTTCTCCTGCTTGCGTTTGTGTTTGCGTTTGTTTGTCCGATAAGGGCTTTGCAGCACCCTTACTACATCCCACAACACTTGTTGCCATAATTAAACCTAGTAATAACATACCAATTTTTTTCATACCGTCCTACCCCCGTTATTTTGTTTTATTTTGTTTTGTTTTATTAATTTAAATCTTTATAAGGCAATTATATCTTATTCGATAAAATAAGTAAATAGTTTGTTGTAATTTTTATTATTTTTTTGTCGTTTTTTATTATTTATTTGTATATTTTACTTCAAAAACACCATTTAATACTTTCTTTTCGACAAAAATAAAGGTATGAACAAGTTATTCATACCTTTATTTTGACTCTAATTCGTTTCCACAGAACCATACTCTGCCTCTGCAACAAGCATTGCTGCTCCAAAAGCGCCCATATTTCTATGCATTTTTACAGAGCACACCTCAAAATCTTCTAAAAGCTCCTTTGTAACATTTTCACTGATAACTCTATAGACCTCTTTTGCAAATTTTTCTCCACCAAGTCCACTGGTACTAGCTATAACAATTTGCTTTGGATTAAGTGTAGCCATAACAGGAGCTAATGCTTGACCAAGGTACATTGCCGTTTCGTTTAGTAATTCGACAGCCTCCTTACTTCCTTCTTCTGCAGCTTTTATAACCATTTCAATATTAAACTTATCAAAATCCCCTTGCATTTGTTCCTTTATATCTGCAAAATAACCATACATTATTCTCTCTATAACTTTACTTTTAATAGCCATTAAAGAAACCTCTGTATCTACACAGCCTCTTCTTCCGCAAGAGCATATCCGATTGGCATTCATTAATTTCATATGCCCTATCTCCCCTGCGTTACCTCCATTACCTACAAATAACTTATTATCAATAATGCTACCTATTCTTGTTCCATATTTTATAGTTGCTAATACAAAATCATGGGCTGTTTCCCCATATTCCTTCCATCGATAGGCTATTGTTATAGCATTAATATTATTTTCAATAAAGACATTTAACTTAAATTCCTTTTCTAATACTTTTTTGATATTAATATTATTCCAATTCTTAATATGAGGGTAATAAATACCTACCCCACTTGCTCGATCAATATATCCAGGTACACCTATACCTATACCTAAAATCTTTGACTTTTCATCTTCTAAGCTATTAATCGCCTCATGAATAGTAAGTTTAATGATTTCAATAATACTATCTGCATCAATGCCAAAAAAGAAATGACTTTGTCTCGAATACACAATCTCGTAGGCAAAATTCACCACTACGCAATCAATCCCATCTGCATTAAACTCTACACCAATAAAATATTGACCTGTTGGATTAATGTGGAGCCATGTTGGTTTTCTTCCTGCGCGTAAATCAGTACATTCTTCTTCAACTAAAAGTTTCTTTTCAATTAGCTCATTAATTGTATTTAGAACAGTAGTCATACTATAAGATGTAATCTTCTTAACCTCATGTCTAGATATTTCTTCCCCATAACGGATCGTTCTTAATATTTTATTTCTCTTTTTATTTTTTCTACTTTCTACGATTCTTTCTTCTACCATTCTACCCTCTCCTTGAACACACTAATATGGTAATTTTATTATAAAACTTATATGCACACAAGCCTTTAATAAAAAAGTCGTTTTTTAGATACAAAAAAGATTGTACCTGCTAAGTCTATGGCCTAGTAGGTACAATCTTTTTTAACCCATTATTTTAGTGATGGAAAAGTCGAATGCCTGTAAAGCACATTGCTATACCATGTTTATTACATGCATCAATGACATCTTGATCTCTCTTTGCCCCACCTGGCTGTGCAATGTATTTTACCCCACTTTTGCGAGCTCTTTCAATGTTATCGATGAATGGGAAGAAGGCATCAGAGCCGAGTGTAACACCTTCCATCTGATCTAACCACGCTCTTTTTTCTTCTTTTGTAAATACAGGTGGTTTTTCCTTAAAGACTTTTTCCCATGCCCCATCTGCCAAAACATCCATATATTCTTCACCGATATAAAGATCAATGGCATTATCACGGTCTGGACGTCTGATTTCATCTAAAAATGGTAAGTTAAGTACTTGTGGTGCTTGACGAAGGAACCAGTTATCAGCCTTTTGACCTGCTAAACGTGTACAGTGAATTCTTGATTGTTGTCCTGCGCCAATACCAATCGCTTGACCATTTTTAACAAAGCATACAGAGTTAGATTGGGTATATTTTAAAGTAATCAGTGCAATGATAAGATCAATTTTAGCATCTTGAGGAATATCTTTATTCTCTGTTACCACGTTATTAATAAATTCCTCATTAATAAGTAATTCATTACGCCCTTGTTCAAAAGTGATACCAAATACCTCTTTTCTCTCAATAGGGTTTGGCTTATAATTCTCATCAATTTGAACAATATTATACTGGCCGCCTTTTTTGCTCTTTAATATTTCTAAAGCTTCTGGCTCATAGCCTGGTGCAATAATACCATCAGATACTTCTCTTTTAATAATCATTGCTGTAGACACATCACAAACATCAGATAGTGCAATGAAATCTCCAAATGAGGACATTCTGTCTGCTCCTCTTGCTCTAGCATAGGCACTAGCAAGTGGTGAAAGTTCTCCTAAATCATCTACCGCGTTGATTTTTCTTTCTACTAAACTAAGTGGGCGACCAACAGCTGCCCCTGCTGGTGAAACATGCTTAAATGATGTAGCTGCTGGAAGGCCTGTTGCTTTTTTTAACTCACTCACTAATTGCCAACCATTAAAAGCATCTAAAAAGTTTATGTATCCTGGTTTACCATTGAGCACAGTAATAGGAAGATCTCCTGCCTCATTAAAAATTCTTGATGGTTTTTGATTGGGGTTACATCCATACTTTAGTTCTAACTCTTTCATCACTTTTCCTCCGTTTATTCTTATTTCATATCTTGTTTCATATCTTGTTTCATAATTTGTTTCATATGTTTTTACCATAGCTTGTTTTCATAGGCTATTCTCATATGCTTTTTCATAGCTCATAAGAAGTAGCTTTTATTATATAAATTAGCTTTTATTTATGAATGCTTACCTTGTAGTTTCCTACTGATAAGTCACTTTATTATTCATCTCTTTCTAATTTATCTATTTCTAATGCTTTACTTTCTTATTAGCTTCTAACTTGTTTTTATGCGCTGTTATTGATTCTTATTCATAACACGGCTTTCATATTTTCCTGTTTCAATATCAATATATCTTACAAACAAAGACACTTTATTTTCTTCATTTAAGCTATTCCAAAGCATATTCGTAAATTCATCAATCTCATTTGGAATCTCAACCACCTTAGGTTCACCTTCAAAGCTAGGAAGAGGATTTCCATCACCTTTATACGTATGAATAAAACGACCTTCTCCAGCTTTTGGATTATCATAAGTAAAGGTATAGCGATTGCAACATTCAGGATCACCATTATTGCTTTTTAAAATAGACATAGCATAGTCAAATTTCCCACCTTCAATATGCATTAAACCTGAAATTCTTGGTGTGAAGTTTGGTGCATCTGGCTCAAACTCTCTTGTTAATAG
>JAEXBC010000393.1 GCA_023457875.1 Bacillota bacterium
AACCCAGCCTGCGTGATCAACCAGCTTGATAACAGCGTTTGAATCCCCTTCAAGAATAGTATTGCTGCCGATGAGAAGAGTATCGTCAATAACATACGTAAAAGGACCTTTAAGGTGGACAGTGGTATATTCAGGATTATCGGCCACAAACTTAAGAGCCTGATTTATCTGTACATGATCATCTTTCCCATCGCAGTTAAAATCTCCACTACCATCCCCTGCAACATAAACAGTTGGTGCAGGGCTTCGGCATAAAGCAGTAGGAACGAGTGCAAGAATAAGGAAACATACCAAGAAAAGGATTCCTAATTCTCGTTTTAATATCGAGATTACCTGGGATTGATCACAACAGCGCATATTGTTAATTTTCGTAGGTAGATTTTCATGTGGCGACGTATCAATACCCCCGCAAAATGTGATACTGTTTGTCAAAATTTACTTAAACTTATTATTCGATTTCTTGTAAAGTGGATAAGATTTTTTAAATAGTGCTTATTCTCAGATATTCAAGGCTATAGAAAAGTTTGGAGAATTTATTCATGGCAAAAGCTACTGAATCCGATAAGATGCAATAAATAAGGGACTCAGAATAAATCTCCCTGATTTTCAGGCCAATTCCTCGAATTCACCTAATTCCCCCCATGAAACATAGTGAATAAGCTGAGTATTAGCTCTTAATTAAATTTCTATAGTCAACACTGTAAACTATATCTTGATGTTATAAAAATATTTGTTCAAACTTGACAAATATTCAAAGAGTTGCATAGTGATAGAGATAACAAATAAGTCTTTGGAATAAGAAAAGCCAAAATTAAAACATAGTTTTATTAAACCTACACAAAAAATAAACTTGGAAAGTAAACTACAGATATTCATCTTTGAGGGAATGCTTTTTCTTGATAATATATTACATAGTTTTGGCAAAGTCAACTTTTTACTTTTACCTTAAAAGAGAGAATTAGACACATTAAAAGACGATTTTACAAATGATCAAAGGTAAAAAACGTATAGACTAAAATTTCATAAAAGATAGAAAATTACCAGGAAAACATAATGAAAAATAGAGAAGATTACGGAAGTTAAGAGAAATGAAAAGTAGGCGTAACCATCTGACATATCATAAAAGTACTGTCAGATTATATTGCTCCAATGCTACTCTTGCAGCTCCATTCTAGCTACACTTAAGATATTCCGACCATTTCTCTTAGAGCTTGTTATATCTAGTACATTGATTCCACATATTCTCAATAAATCACGGACAAACGTAGATGAACACAGACAGTTTCAATTCGTGTGTATCATTGTCCATCTCTAGTTTTCCATGGGAAACTCACTGATCAGCGTTGATTTTAAAATTCAGTTATATATTCATAATTTGGAATCGATGCACTAGAGCTAGTTTTACCACAAGCTGCGAGTTATTTGGGCTGATTAGAACTTACTAAGCATCGGTTAGTCCTCCAATACGAGAGATAAATTGTTCAAACAAAGACCTTCAGGAGATACTTCGTAAAGGTAGTTGTCGTACACGCTAGAAAGGTTCAAAGAGGCTTCTTCAACAACACTTATTATAGCAACTTCAGAATCGTTGAAAATACCATCACTTACCTCAAAAGATATAGTGTATAGTCCTTCCTGCCCGTCTGAAGGCGTCCAGCTAAAAACTCCTGTTTCGTCAAAACTTGCGCCTGAAGGAAGAGCAGATGCTGAAAAGGTGAGGTTGCCTCCATTCACATCAGAAGCTTTCACTGTAAAGTTCAAAGTGTCTCCAATCTTAACTGTAGTTTCGGGAATTGAATCGATAACTGGACCCTGTGTGTCGACAGAAAGATCTTCGGAGTAGGTGAAATTATCTTCGTCCACGTCAAAAACTTCCGCCGTAAAGTTAAGATTCTCATCACTCTCATTTGTAGCTTCGGAGATTGAGTCTGTTAACGAAGACTGCACAGTTTTTACTCGTGAACTCGATGACAGCGAAGCATAGATTGTATTTCCATATCTTCCTATGTTGATCCGGTTTCCATTATTTTCAGGTTCTTTAGAATAGTCCGAAGAAGAACATCCAGCATCAATACAGGGAGAACTAACTTTATCCTTAACCCATTTTTTTCCATTCCAGTGACCTGCAACTGACTGAAGGTGATAATCATGGTTTTTCTGGTTTACAAATAATGGGTTTAAGTAGATGTCAGATTTAGAAGTGCAGCCTTTATATTTGCCTGCTGAGTTCTTGTAAAGGCAATTATTCTCCAGCACAAAGTTATGGTTTTTAGTGAGGGAATTGATCACTGCGTACCCTGTTCCACTAGGGGATTTTGTACGTTTCTGAGTGTTTACAATTATGTTGTTACGGACAGTTGTTGTGTATTTTGAAGAGTACTTTGGAGAATAAACCTCTGGATACATGTGAATAACAGCAGCATGGTATACGCCGTCAAAAACATTATTTTCAATTAGAGTATCATGTAACCCACTAAGTACAATACCTCCAACCCAAGTAATGCTAGGATTAGTGCCTGTGCCGTAGAAGACATTATGATAAATATGGACATTTTTTCCTTGGTCCTTGGTAGCAGAGGTATCATAGTTGAAAAGCCAGATGCCAGGGCCATAGGTATTAGAGATAGTATTATCATAGATATCTATATCGTCCATAATACCTGCAGACTTTTCGATCTGAATCCCTGGCCCACCTGCACTCCAGTGATAGAAAGAATCGATTACATTATTATAGAATTTTACATGATTTGAATTCCAGATTCTAAGACCGCTGTTAGTCCTGCAAGTTATTGTATTTTTCCAGGCCTTTACGTTCTTACACTGAATTGCAAACAAACCATCGTGCCCGAGCTTGTATATCCTATTGTTATAAAATTTAATATTTTTTCCGTATTTTATCCTCAGTCCGTCTCCAAGCCCATCGTGCATATACATGTTGTATACTTTTATGTTATTACAGTTAGTAAAATAAATCATATTATAGTACCCTTTACCTTTAGAAACTTTGGGATTACCGTCATGGTTTCCATCAATCTCGAACCCTCTTATTACAATGTTGCTATTTCCGGAACTGCTCATCTGCTTGATCATGGGTTTCATTGTAGACCAACCTGCATTGTTCACCAGTTTGATAACAGCGTTTGAATCCCCTTCAAGAATAGTATTGCTGCCGATGAGAAGAGTATCGTCAATAACATACGTAAAAGGACCTTTGAGGTGGACAGTGGTATATTTAGAGTTACCTGCCACAAACTTAAGAGCCTGATTTATCTGTACATGATCATCTTTTCCATCGCAGTTAAAATCCCCACTCCCATCTCCTGCAACATAAACAGTTGGTGCAGAACTTAGGCATAAAGCGGTAGGAACGTTTGCAAGAATAAGGCAACTTACAAAGAAAAAGATCCCTAATTCTCTTTTTAGCATCCATATCACCTGAGACTACTATAAAAACTTATTAATAAATTGATAGAGTAAGAACCGGGTAAAAAGTACCCGTGTGTCTACAAAAATTAAAATTGTCTGCCAAATAATTAGACAAATTTCTTGCTCAGTTCACGGAATGTTGAATAAGATTTTTCAAATAGTATTCACTCTCAAACATTCAAGGCTATAGAAATTATAAGAGAAGTTGCTCATAGCAAAAGCTACTGAACCCTATTAAAGGAGCAAATAAAGGATCCAAAAGAAATCTCCTTTTCTTTCAGGCCAATAACTCGAATTCACCGAAGTTCCCCCCGAAACATAGAGAATAAATTGAGTATTAGCCTTTGATTAGATTTCTATAGTCCACGTTATAAACAATATTTTAATGTTATAAAAGTATTTGGACAGCCTTTTTAAATTTTTATCCAGTTTTTGAAATTGTAAGAGGAGCCTATGAAGATTCTGGACAAAAACGTAAGTCAGAAACAGCTTTATTTAAATTTATACTAGGTCTTTAAACTCTAACAATTTCTATAATTGGGAGGGATATTTTTGACTTAATTCAGACGGAAATCATCCCAAAATTTATGCAGGTTTTTACCCTTATCACC
>JAEXBC010000394.1 GCA_023457875.1 Bacillota bacterium
AATTGGGGAGGATCCTCTTCTATATTATAAAATTTCTCATGTTGGTTGTCAAGCATAAAATTTATGGCATCCTTTGATAATCAATACTTTACGTAGTTATTTGCCACTAGTTTTTTATATTTATATTACATTTTTATTGAAGAATAAAAACAAGCCAGAAATTTTGTCCTAGCCTATCTAAAACTATTATTTTATAACCCATACTAAGATTAGTACTTATAGGTCCACTTTTTAATTTGTTGTATATTATATACTTCTGTTTTAACTAATCTATTGCTTCTTGTTCTTTTGTTTATATATACATAATCAGATCTTTTATTAAAATCTCTATATTTGCATTGAAAAGTTATTTCATTTATAAATTCCACAATTACATATTTTGGAAATCTTATTATGTATTGATATGTCATTACTATACAACTTAAATACAAGCTTAATAATAATATTATTATTGGCAGAATAATATTATCTATATATGTATGCTGTCTTGTAAATAATGAAATATATGTACTTCCTAAGCTTACAGCCCATAAAAATAATATATCTATCACACTTCTTGTAATTTTAGATGTTTCATTGCCTTTAATAAGCCTATCATATAAAATTTTTAATATAAATGCCACATTAGTGTAATAACAAATCAATGTTATGAAAAAAAGTATCATCTTTTGCCATATATCCATATTCACAGGTGGTAACTGAATGATTTTAAACAAATTTGCACAAATTACCATTCCAATAATTACTGATAAAAATAATGAAATTATATTAGCAATAGTAAAATACTCTATTGCTTTTCCTATTTGCTTTCTATTACTATATCCTTCACTAATATCACATAACCTAATTTTCTTTGCAAAAGTATGATTACTTAGTATCTTATTTACAAAGCGATATAAAAGTATAATTATAATAATCCATAAGTACCACTCTTTAGGTATTATATTACATATATTTTCTAATACCCTGTCTGTAAAAAAAGCATCCATTCCTATCTCTCCCATAATTATTTTTATTGTAAATCTACAGTTCTTTCGTTCTGCAAAAAAAGGTCAAGTACCACACTTGACCTATGTCAAACTATTCTTTTATGTTTCAACAGATTCAATGCATATACATACACCTTTATTTTTTTGTCTATTTTTTATTCTTTTGTAATCATACTGTTGTATGCTTTTTATATTTAATCCCATACTCTCTATTTCTTGTGATAACGAAGATGCTATCAATGACTTTTCTTCTGTGTCCGCTAAAACATATACTGTTTCTACTCCATCATTTAAACACTTAACAATTCTTTCTTTATAAGGTTTAAATCCTCGTGTATGTATTTTTTCCTCTTTTGCAAAAAGGATTATAGCTACTTTAAAGTAATTTCTTAGGAAGCAGAGTTCTACAATTTTGCCTGGTTCTTTCATTACAATTGTATGAACAAAGTTTAAGAACTCTCTAGACTCATTTAACAAGCATTCATCATTAATTATTTTAGGATACAACTTATTCCCTTGTCTCATAAACTCTGTTAACAGTATTTTTACAAATAGCCCCGATGTATCAATGTTAGATATCTTACTTATCATTTCTTTGCATTCACTATCATTTTCTATTACAGGGCTTATATATGTTTGATCAAAATAATTTAAGCTTTCATCGGAACATTCCATTAGTATTTTTCTTGTCATCATTAGTTGTGATGAGCTAACAAGCTTTTTGTCTATATATGACTTTGTATTATGTAACATTCCAGTATCAACAAATTCTTTTACGATATGCACTATATTCTTAGTCCTATTATTCTTATTGTTATTCATTCTAATAACTACTTTTTCATTATTTATAAATGTTTCTTTATCAACATCTCCAACCCATTCAACCTTCAAATCAAACGGAATAATCCCTGGAATGTCATTTGTAATTATCTTAGATGCCTTTAAAACATTTCCACGTAATTCACTAGCTATTGCTTGTTTTCTCACATTTTTACCTAGAAACTTTGCCCATGAAAAAACATATCCCAATGTTCTCTCTACACTATCTTGATACTTTAAATATAAACCTATACAAATTATAACTGAGAAAAATCCCCCCGTAGCAGCAACCCCTAAATATTTTAATATTTCAACTAAATCCTCCATGTTATCACCTATTCCCCAATTTTATCAGCTTTTCGTAACACTCATCTTTATCACAACAAAACGCAATTTCAGTCTTCCAAGGAAAAACCGAAATCAAATTATCCATATCTATAACATGATTACAGAACAAACATCTTGAATTTCCATTAAGAATATTTTCATAGACACCAAGTGAAGTTAACAACTTAAGCAAATCATCATCATGAACGGCTTGTATTACATTTTTCTCCATTGTATCACCTACTTTATAATCTTTTTCCATATATTTTATCATATAATTCACCAATTTTCTATATCTTATAATTATATATATTCTTAATAATTAATATTATTAACAATATTAATATAGACAAATATTATATATTTTAAACAAATTCGCATTTTAGAGCAAAAAAATAAGGACCAGGCTTTGAAACCTGATCCTTATCACTTAGTTAGTTAATACAATAGTTACTGCTTCATTAATTGGCTCCACAAAACTATCTACCATAATATTTTGAAAAATGCTTATCCCGCTCATTATTATGTTTGCTGTTTGGTGTGATTTAACAAGCATTGCTACTGTAAACACGATACCTAATAGGCTAATTTTTCTTCTTGACCGCCTCATGCCTACATCCCCCCCCTTCAACGCGTTTTTAATTTAATATAATATTGTGAATATTTTATGTTAAAAAATAAAAGGTAGAGCCTAAGCCCTACCTTAAATGTGCTGCATATTTGATTAGTAATGATTTAACATGATTTGCATTATATTGCCCTTTAAGCCACAGTTCCTTATCGCTGATAATTCCTTTAGCCACCAACCTATCAATGCCTCCAAGCTTATTTAAAAGACTAGGAACGTTGTTTAAATTGATTAAGTCTAAGCGTTTCCATACGTTAATATTAAGGTTAACACCACTAAGGATAATCTTCCTTACTGCTTCGAATAATTCTTTATCTTCCTGAGGGCTTACTGACTTAATAAATAAGTCTCTTTCTGCTTTTCTGCGTCTTGTAAGACCTTTCAACTCTGTTAACTTACCATTTACTCTCGCTTTATTATAAAGCAATATCTGCTCCGCTACACTTGACCAGTTTTGGACCTTAATAGCATTAAGCAAGTTGCCTGTAAAAATACCGGTCCCCAGATTGTAGCAAAAACTTACTAGAGCATCAAACTGGTTTTGATTTAGAGTTACACCAAGCCTATTAACAGCATCCTCAAATCTAGACAGCTCTTTTGTGAGCATACTATCGGCTTCAGCTTGTGTAATCGTTTGCCCCTCTTTGACTCCTACGGTACAACCATATCCGATTGTAAGCACTCCTGCAGGACATCTATACGCCTTTAAAGAACATCCTTCAAAACTTTTTATTAAATCCAATCCTGCTTGTGAAATTTTCATATTTGTTTCCTCTCTTGAGATTGCTCCCATAGTCTTATAAATTTCTCCCATCCATTTTGTGCTACATAGCATACAAAAAAGCCTAATATGACTGATGCGATTAAGTAATACCAAATAAATGAACTAGAAGTATATCCTATGTATATAAAGTAACTTAATACTGACAGTAAAATAGATATGCCCAAAACATAATAATCTGTTTTTATTGGCACCATTTCTTTTGTCACCTGTACAATTACATTTACCAAAAATACCAAAACACCCATAACAATAAATAACATTGCTATAAAATTTGTAAGTTCCATATATTAAATCTCCTCATAAATGCTTGTATTTAACGTATTTTCATTTGTATTACATTGTATATGTTCAGCCTTTGCCATGTTAATGTAGAAAGCAACGACTGTACCAATAAATCCACACGCTCCTATAATAAGTTCTCCTAATGGACTTGTATCTTTAGTAACCCACATTAGTAGCATGGCAAAGCTTAACATTGCTGCCCCAAAAACAAATGATAGTGTAACCATTACTTTAGAAAATGCTTTTTTATGCTTGGTTTTCTTAACTGTACTTTGTTCAGCCTCTAACTGCTTTCCTAATTCAATAAGCTTCCTTTTTTCTTCTTCGCTCATGACTTATCTCCTAACGTATTTTCTATTTAAAATATATTGCAATAACTCCTGTCAAAATTGCCCCTATAATGCTTCGCCATAGCCACTTATTCTGATCTTCCAAATCAGATATTCTGTGATTAGCAACTTTTATTTTTTCTTCTAAGGTTATCAATTTTAGATCTAAGTTGGCCGTAATATTTTGAAGCGTAGCCTTTATAAACACGATATCTTCCCTTATGTCTTGCAATACATTGTTGCTTTCCTCTGGCATACTAAAACCTCCTAAAGTATTCTGTAATGTGGCTTTTCCTCTTTAAATAGCCAATATCTCAAATAGTCATCTAGTATGATTGCACCAATAGAAAGGAAAACCCAAAACACACTAAACAACAAACATACTTGCCCAAGAATATTAAAAGGCATCTGAGAATAGTCCCAGATGCCCAACTTAAGCCATATATTTAATATGCAACCAACTATCAACTCCAAAATAGTTATTATACTACTGCCGATTACTGATTGTATCCACATGGGCGTGCTCCACGATAGAAACTCATTAATTAATCCTATTGCTATAAAGCAAACACCTCCTAGCAAAGCCATTGTCCAGTGACTACTGCCATCCCATAGTATTTCGATAAAATAATAAGCACCTGCTCCTACTAAAAATAGGAATAGATGCTTAAACAGTTTCATAATCGATTTCAATCGCTTCGACCTCCTCTTTTGTGGAACAGTTAAAAATCTGCTCTTTATAATATTCTTGTTTTTCCCTTAGAGGAAACACATAGTCCGCAATTGCATTTTGAAGAGAGAAAAATTCAGGTAGGGTAAATACTCTACAAGCTTTCTTGGTATCGTGCCATTTTAATTGCCAATCAGTTTCGCCTATACTTTGCTTCAATAAATAAACATTGTAATCCGTCTGCATTTCTATCTGATCCTCTTGAGTCACACCATAGTATTTCCCATCCGTCCATAACAAAGGATTGTTTTTAAGAAAAGTTTGTAGAGCTAATTTGTTTTCTTCTTGTTTTGCTTCTTTTACTGTTAATCCATTCTTTTCATAAACAACTTTTAATTCACCTTTTTCATCTAGAGCATATGACCCTTGATAACCATCTCTTTGTTCAATTTTAGGTGGATTTTCCACAATAGTATAAGAAATATTGTCCGTTTCACCTAACATTCGAGTTTCTAATAAGGTGTTTTGTTCTTTGTCTTTTAAAATTAATATTCTTGCCATTAAAACCACATCCTTTTCAATTTTATTTTATAAAACTAAGCTTTATATCCAAACAGCGTTGAAGATGTCATAGAAGTAATTGTTACGCCTATTTTACTTGAAAAAAAATATGCAGTGACACCGGCTGAATTATATGCATAAGCTGAGTATTCATCAGTTGTATTTAATTCAACGATACTAGATTTCAGAAGACCACCATCAGCTGTTGAAATACGTAAAGCCTTTGTTGCAGAATGCACCTTAAAATTAATACCATCACTACCACTTTGTGAAGAAACACCTATCCCACTAGCTGTTAAACTGAAAGGTGGTGACCAACTATAAGCATAAGTCTTGCTCAAATTAAACATTGTTCCTAAACTTTCAAAACTCAGTAACAATCCTATGTAATAAGCGTAATCTGCAAATGTCGTTTGGTTGCTCAACGTTGTATTTAATTTGCCGTTAATGGCGTTGGCAACAAGGGTTTTCCCACTAACGACAGTAGATTTTAAACTGTTTATTTCCGTATCTCTTGATTGTATATTTGCATCAAATAAATTCTTAGTTTTTAATGGTGTCATGTAAGCTGTATCCGCAGTACCTGCTTGTGCTTGTGCAGTAGTAGCAATACCGTAGTTTTGGACATTACCTAACCCAACTTGTGATTTAGTCACATTATGAGGATTGCTTGTGTTGGTAACATGAGCTGCTGCTGCTTTATTGTCTAATGCACTTTGTAAGTTTGACACATCTGAAATTGTATGCCCATGTTGTGTTGGTGGGTATGTATCTGGCTTCCCTGTAATACTTCCCCATGTTAGCTTTAAACTATCGAAAAGGCTTTGAACCCATGTTCTTATTGGTTTATGTGATTCTGGATCATTATTATGGTCTTCTAAATCATTACGATTAAGATAAACTAAACTATTATCAATTATGGCAGTTACTTGCTGTGCATTACTCACTAATACTCCTATATTGATCATCTTTTCATTTAACATCTCAGATGAAACATAAGAGCAATCACTTGCATTAGCGTATAAATATAAAACTTCTATATTATCGCTACCTTTTGCATACACACCGACTTCCTTCCAATAGAAATCTTCTACGATTTCAGATTGAACTAATGTTGCAGATAAGATAACCTGACTGCCTTTTCTAGTAATACTCT
>JAEXBC010000395.1 GCA_023457875.1 Bacillota bacterium
CCCATACCAGCGAGCCTGGCTGCGCCATCTATGAAGCCATTAAAAATGGTGAGCTTTCTGCAAAACGCTGGAACTCTTATAAAAAATTAAAAACAGAAGCAACTTTTGCAAATGACAAAGCCCTCTACCTTTCCGAAAAGGAAAAGAAATTTAAAAACATCGCAAAATTAAATAAAGCTAACCGAAAAAAGTAAGCTACAGCACCTTACTGATAATCAAAAAACCTATTAAGGTGATCGCGTAGAGCACGAAGCTCTGCTAATTTAAATTAATAAAAAATGGCACTCATTAAAAAAGGCTATCTCACTAAGACATTTACCTACAAGATATGGTATTCATTTCACGCACATCATATCTTGTTGTGTATAGTCCTAGTGCAATAGCCTTTTTACTATGCTTTTTATCTAATAAAATTAGTAAATGCTCTATCTTCTTTCTGAGGTAATGCGATTCCTGCTTTTTTACCTGCCTCTATGAGTTGTAATAGCCAAGCCATGTTTTTACCAAGCACTCTCATGGTTTGCATACCTTCTAAGTCCAAAGTCACTTCCTCTGGATTATTTCCATGCACCATATTCCAATACTGTGAAGATACTATTGGCATATTAGAAATGGTAAAATATTTATTGATTTGTTCAAAGGCAGCTGTGGCACCTGCTCGTCTACAGCTTACAATCGCTGCTCCCACCTTATATTCAAACTGAGTTTTACCTGCATAAAACGCGCGATCCAGAGCTGAAGTAAGCATACCTGAGGCCGCTGCATAATGAACTGGTGAACCAAAAACAAATCCATCTGATTGCGCCGCTTTTTCTATAATCACATTAACAATATCTTTGTGTACGCATTTCCCCTCTAACTTGCTACAAGCACCACAGCTCATACAGCCCACAATAGGTTCCTTACCAATATGAACAATTTCTGTCTCAATATTTGCCTCATGAAGTGCCTTTGCCACTTCACATAGAGCTGTATAGGTACATCCTTTTTCCTTGGGACTACCATTAATCATTAATACCTTCATCATCCATTCCCCCTTTTATTATAAATGCCACCTATTCAAATTCTTTCATCAATCAAATACCAAGATGTCAATCAAACAAAGTCTTTTACTATTATATTTTATTTCCATGAGTGAATCAACCGCATTCATTGTAAAAATGGTAGCTCATCGCCTCTAAAAAGATAGGCCATTGCTTCTAAAAAGATAGATCATTGCTTCTAAAAAATATCATACTTTTGTGTTTATTCTTCTTTTAATCTAAGGACTGCTCTTTTCCATAGTCCAATAGACAAATGCTATCCTCCCAACGTCCCTCATCGGTTGTATTCATCACCACACTAATATAGGTTTCTCCTCTAAAGGTTGCTGCTGAGATTAAGCATTTCCCAGCGCCTCCAGTGCTTCCCGTCTTCAGTCCAATGGCATAAGGATAGTAATAATCGCTTTGGGGATCCAATAATTCATTGCTATTATTCCAAGTGATATTTGTGCCATCTATGAAGCATTCGCTAATACTAGCGCACTTTACAATATTCTTAATGACACTATTTTCAAGGCACGCCTTCCCTATAACGCCCAAATCATAAGCTGTCGTATATTGACCTTCTTGATCATATCCATCTGGGGTCAATAAGTATGAATGATTTGCTCCGTAGTACCTTGCAGTTTCATTCATTTTTGTAACAAAAGCACTGATTGCCTCTTTAGTAGAAATTTCTTGCCCTTTGAGTTTTTTTCCTGTATAGCTTGCAAGGACATATGCTGCATCATTACCTGATGGCAATAATAGTCCCTCTAAAAGCATTTTAATGGTTAATACTTGTCCTTCATTTAACCCTGCTTTAGAAGCATCCATTGGTACATAATGAATCTCTTCTCCCACCTCTACCACTTCATTGATATTGCAGTACTCAAGAACCGTCAATGCTGTCACTAATTTAGCAGTACTAGCGGGATAGATTTTTTCCTCACTATTTTTCTTGTATAAAATAGTATTCTCATTTGCACTGATTAAAACAGCGCACTGGGCTGATATTGGCAACTCCACTGTACTGATATCCCTATCTTCTTGCAAAGCATTTTCCTTCCATAAATCATCATTTTCTAAAGTATATAACGGGTCTTCTCCAATAAATCTATCTTCTTGTTCATGACTTGTTTTAATTAGCTCGAATGATTGTAATTTTTCTCTTTGACTATAGCCCATATTCCTATTACACTTAGAAAATCCAACTACCAAAGTCATAGAAAGCGTAAGCAAAATAGCCAGCTCTGCTTCATAACGAAGGAAGCGTGGCAACCGTATATTTTTACCTTTCTTAATCATAGCTTGCTTTCCTATTCTTCTACTTAATCGAGCCACGATAGCAAAAATCACAAAACCTAAACTCGTCCCAATGGTATTATTAATAATATCATCAATATCAGTAGTTCTTGCTAAAAAAAGTTGTAGTAGTTCAATCATCACAGCTAAATAAAATCCTAAAAGCACTACCCTAAGTGCCTTTTTATAGCGCCTCCATAAGAATGGAAGTAAAAATCCCAAGGGCACAAACATCACTACATTAATAGCGCAGTCCAAAAGATAACTCCTTCTTTCAGCTGAGCTAAGACCCTCTTCACCAATTTTCATCCATGCCTTAAATGGCAAAAGATTAATGACAGGATAGGGTTCCCTTAAAAAACCATATACTGGTGATACTGTGCTAGAGAAAATCAACGTTAAATAAAGCACCAACATCCATAATCCCATATAGTGACTACAAGGAATATAGATTTCTCCCTTTTTCCTTTTCTTCTCACTTACAAAGGTATACAAGATTAGAAATAAAATGGTTGATAATAGATATACCATGCTTTCTTTTAAATACTGACCCATAGCACCTATTTAACTTCCTTTCTTCTTTTTCTTAATTATGGACAAAAAAAATAAAGCCAAAACACTTTTGGCCTTATCTTCTCGTTTTATATCTCTATTCGTTTTCATCAATATGAATCAGCTTATTCTTCACTGGATAAAAAGACTCACAGTATCACATCTAATACATATACTGCAACTGGAATCGTTATGGCACATAATACCGTAGTAATAAGGATCGTTTGTGATGCCAGGGTAGCATTTGCCTCATATTCTCTAGCCAACATGGCTGTATTCGTTGCAGTTGGCATACCACTGGTTATAACTGGCACGATAATTAGCCACATATTTTCCACCCTAAATCCATATCTCAGTAAAGCAAAGGTGGCAATGGGAATACCAATTAACCGAACCATTGAAAAAACATAAATCTCTTTTCTGGCAAACATTTTGCTTATAGGAAGTTCACTGAGCATTGCCCCTATTGTCAGCATAGATACAGGGGTACAAAGTTCTCCCACCCCTTTTAGGGTTCCTTCTATAAAATAAGGTATTTTTAGTCCTGTAACAAATAAAAAAAGGCCTATTGCACTTGCTATTGTTCCCGGGTTAATTAATTTCTTAAGGTTAAACTTCTCTTTACTTTCTGAGAGGCTTGACATCACACTTACCCCCAAAGTATATACAAGTACATTAAATGTAACGTTATAAATCACTGCATAAAACAATGCCTCTTCAC
>JAEXBC010000396.1 GCA_023457875.1 Bacillota bacterium
GCACACTATAAAGCAAATTGATTTTAAAGGTAATTGAAAAACGATATTTCTTAAAAAAAGTACCCAATGCTCTAAATACCAAAAGAAAGGTACCATTTAACAAAGCAGAAAAAAGCTTTAGGATAAAAATGCAACTTTTTTTAACAAGCTGTTTTAATGAAAAAGCGTTTTCTTTACCCAGGTTCTCGTTATTCGGTTTTTCCATCTTTTATTTGATACCCCATTCCTCTAATGGTATATATTAATTTGTCTTCAAATCGTTGATCAATTTTATTCCTTAAATAACGAATATAGACATCCACCACATTCGTATCACCCATATAATCATATCCCCATACCTTTTCAAGAATTTGCTCTCTTGTAATCAGTAGGTTTTTATTCATCATAAGAAATTGTAGAAGCTCAAACTCTTTTTTAGTAAGTGCGAGAGGAATGTTTTTATAGCTTACTTCATAGCGCTCAGGATCTAAAGATAAATCACCACATTTTAGGATTTCACTGGTGGGCTCTATGGTAGGCGCCTTGAGTTTGAAAATAACACGAATACGTGCTAAAAGCTCTTCGATTGCAAAGGGTTTAGTCATATAATCCTGAGCCCCTAAATCAAGTCCCATTACTTTATCCATGACATCATCCTTTGCTGTTAGCATAATAACAGGCATATTTGAATTTTGTCTAATGCGACGTAAAACCTCCATGCCATTTAAGGAAGGCAGCATAACATCTAGGATAATAAGGTCATAATTATTTTCTAAAGCCATTGTAAGTCCTTCACGTCCATCGTGAGAAGTATCTACACTATAGCCTTCATGTTGTAGTTCTAGTTGAAGGAAACGTGCGATTTTTATTTCGTCTTCAATAATCAATATGCGTTTGATAAAATCACCTTCTTAACTCGTTAATATTAATCATTATAGCATAAAGAAAAAATATCCCTATTTATTTAAATCATCAAGGGTGGTATTAATTTTACGTGCAATTTCATTTTCACCTACAACCTTAATCTTAACACCACAAATTAAAGCGATGACTAAAGAGACAATAGAAACATAAAAACAGAGTATAATAGCAATCAGTGCAATGGAAAGCGGTACATCTATATAGGTACGATTATTTTTGAACATAATAAACGTGGTATTATTAAGGTTATCAACAAAAGAAGTTACTTTTTCACTAGTACAAGCGGCTTTAGCTTTGTTTTTGTTTGGATTGTCTTTTCTTTCTATAAGAAGCAATGCTTCTAGGATATCACCATTAGCTTGCTCGAGGGCTTCTTTAGCTTGTGAATATGACACATGGGTGCGTTGCATAATTAAGTCGATTTGTTCTAAAGTAATGTTTCCCACAATCAGACTCCTTTCATTTGACATATAAGGATGAGTACTATTCTATAATCCACTATACACTTTATTATTGAGAATACCATAAGTTAATTATTAAAAATTAATGAGAAAAGAAGTTGTTACATCACATTTCTCAACCAGTATAGCGCATAGATTTTTGGAGCATCATAGCTATATATCGGTTAAGAAGTGATCAGGTAACAACTTCTTTTATAATTTAAACTATAAAAATAGCAGTCAATATAAAAACAAAGTATTAGATTGTTTTAAAGGATTTAAAAAGCGTAGAAGTAAAGATATCAGAGTCTTCTTCGGCTTCAATAACACATTCACCTTCATCTCCTAAATAGAAAAGCACCTTATCGCCTGAAATAAGACCTAGATTTAAGTTGAGATTAGAATGCATATGAAGTAATAGATTTTTCACTTCATCATTAAGAGAAGCAATGATCATAGAAAAACCATCCTTTTCCTCCAGCACTTCTTCAAGGTTACCCAATTCCTCAGTGTTTTCAATAATATGAGTGGCTGCTAAAAATTCTTTTTTGAATTCAAATATCTGTGGCTGACTTGAACTTTTTATGGTATTAGGAAAATAAATATTAATTTTGTCACATCTATTAAAGAAGAACTCGAGAATATCTAAAAATAGATGTGGTTCAATGGTAGACAGTTTGGCATAACGTCTCATAGCTTGTAGCTCCTTATCCTTTGTAAGTATACTATAGAATAAATCATAGTACGATTATTCTTATTATAGCCAAAGTAAGAGGGAGTATCAACTTTTATCTTATGATAGTAACCATTCATAAGTAAATTGATTTTTAAATGTACTAAGGGCATCTCCGTAATTTAGAAACCCTTCATCAATGAGGCGGTTAGATAGCACCCTTTCAAGCTCAGGGCTGCCAAATGTGTTCCAAACATAAAATAGTATGCCTTCTGCAGAGAATTCTTGTAAGGTTTGACGCGTGTGCTCGAAATCATACTTGAGTTGGGAGGAGGTATAGGGTGATTGAAGTATGGGAGTAAAAAGTTCGTTATTAAGATAATTTAAAAGTTGTTGTTTTTTGTCCATGGCTATGCATAACCTCCTTTTTGACAGTATATTATCCTATGGATAAAAAAATAATAAATAAAATAATGGTTAAATCCCCTACTATTATAAGTATGGGGATATTAGCATATATATGCTAGAAATAGGTAACTTAGACCAATAGTATGCGTAGGATTTAAGAAAATATACGCACTATATTAAGATTTTTATATTTTACATCATTATTCTAAAAGGTATTACCCAAGAAAAAGGAATTATACAAAGTATGAGAAGGTATTATTCGCAGCAAGCAAAAAGGCATTATATAAAAAGTAAGAAGGTGGCATTAAACATGAGAGTAATGAGTTTTAACTTGAGAGCAGATAGCATTATAGA
>JAEXBC010000397.1 GCA_023457875.1 Bacillota bacterium
AATTTGCAAGTGTATATGATTTATTTATGGAGGATACACCCTATAGCCAGTGGCTAGAATTTATTGAAGCTTGTTTTAAGAAGTATCACATAAAACCTCAAACAGCTTGTGAATTAGGTTGTGGAACAGGACAAATGACCACCTTACTTGCGCAAAGGGATATGGAGGTAATCGGCATTGACCTATCAGCTGATATGCTCATGCTTGCAAAGGATCGGGCCCTGCAAGATGATGTAAACGTACTGTACTTGCTTCAAGATATGTCAGCATTTGAACTGGCACAGCCTGTAGATTTTATTTGTAGCTGTTGTGATTCAATGAATTACTTGTTAGAAGAAGAGGAACTTCTAAGTACCTTTAGGAGAATATATCATTTTCTAAGGCCCAATGGACTCTGTATTTTTGATATGAATACGATCTATAAATATAAAGAAATCTTAGGAAATCAAACCTTTGCCGATCAAACTGAAACGGCTGCCTACATTTGGGAGAATTACTATGATGATGATGAAGGAATCAATGAATATGAGGTCAGCTTTTTTATTCAGGATGAAAAGGGAAAATACGATAGAACTGTAGAAAATCATTATCAAAGGGCATATCCTTTGGAAAAAATAAAAGAGTTGATTGAAAGTGCTGGGCTGGAGCTTATGGGTATTTATGATGATTATCATTTTAAACCGATTCATCAAAGTACCCAAAGAGCTACCTTTGTACTGCGAAGATTATAGTTATATAAGAAGGGAAGAAAACGATGAATACCAAAGATTATATGATAAGAGGAATAGATAAAGCTGGGAATTTTAGATTCTTCGGAGCAAATACAAGAACCTTAGTGAATTCAGTTTGCGAAAGCCACAATGCATCGCCTGTTGTAGCTGCTGCATTAGGAAGAACCGTAACAGGGGTAGCTATGATGGGAAATATGCTCAAAAACGAGGATGACAGGGTATGTATCATTATCAAAGGGGATGGACCAATAGGTGGTATTATTGCGGAAGCTAACGGAAATGGGGATGTAAAAGGTTATGCCTATAATCCTCATATTGAACTACCCCTTAATGAATTTGGTAAGCTAGATGTGGCAAAGGCTGTAGGCAATGCAAATATGACAGTGATGAAGGATTTAGGTCTTAAGGAACCTTATTCTGGGCAGGTGCCTATGCTTTCAGGTGAAATTGCTGAAGACATCAGCTTTTACTTTGCTGTATCTGAACAAACGAATTCAGTGGTTATGTTGGGCGTATTAGTTGACGTGGATTATAGCATCAGGCAAGCAGGAGGGATTATCATTCAAGTACTTCCCAATGCTGAAGATGAAGCCATTACTAGGCTGGAGGAAAAGATTAAAAACTTTACATCCTTAACAGCTGCACTGGAAAAAGGTGAATCTATAGAATATGTCCTAGAAAAACTATTAGATGAAATAGAGATTATGGATACGATGCCAGTACAGTTTAGGTGTGACTGCTCCAAGCAGCGGATGGAACGTGCACTGATTAGTGTTGGGAAAAAGGACTTAGAAGAAATTGCAAGGGAGGATAAACAGGCTGAATTAGTTTGTCCATTTTGCAGTAATAAGTATGTGTTTAATGAAGAGGAATTACTACAAATGCTCGATGAGCTCTAATTGATTAGACCTTAAAATATTCTTCAATTATTGACTTAAAGAATGCAAGATGTCAAGCTTACGACGATATACTAATATAGAGAATCACAATCTGGGGTAGAAAATTATGTGCAACTATGTGCTCTATACCAAGCATTTAAAGAAAAGATTACTTGAAAAGCTAGAAGAATTAGAGCAAGCAGCGTGTATGAACAGTCAATTTGAAGTCAGACAGCAGGGAAAATACGAGGAAATCAGTTGTTTCCTAGAAGGTCCAAAAGAGGAATGTGACGTAAGCCTTGCTAACGTCCTTAGCGATGTGATTCAACAACAAGCTATTATAATGGTTTGTAAATCTTATTTGAAAGAGAGATCAGATTTAAATAAGCTGGAAAAAAGAGATATCACAGACACCTTTATTACAAACAACTATTTATCTGGGCAAGAGGGTTTTTCCTCTGTTACCTATTATTTGGTTTATGTGCCTTTACTTCAAGAAATCAGAAAATACACGACGTTGAACATAGAAGGCTGGTTACAGTTTCGCACCCATAAATATAAAACCCTATTAAAAGATCTATTGGAACAGTTTGTTCTAGACTATAGTATGAAAAAGGAAGTCATGACCTTTATTAAGCTGATGAGAGATGTGAGTGTACTGAGTGTGCCCTTGGAGGAAACCCTTCATTTGATTTATAATGAGGAAGGTAAACCTTTGCTTTATGATAAAAATATGAAGAATAAAACCAGTCATTATGTGAAGCAGTATTGTAGGGAACTCTTATTAGATAGTAGCTTAACAAGAGAAGATTTAATTTTGCATATTCTGCTGACTATTAGTCCCCAAAAGCTGATCTTGCATCAAAAAGTAAGGGCTAAGGAAAAACAGTTTATTAAGACGCTAGAGATTATTTTTGATCATAACATTGAGTATTGTAATGGATGTGAATACTGCACCTCTTTGTAACGGATACAAAAGCTTTTTATTGGCTTGACTTATTATAATGAAAAAATTAAACTATAAACTAGAATAGCTTAAAAACGTTGAAGAGAAGAGTAGCCTATGATAGCTTTCAGAGAAGAGTACGGTTGGTGAAAGTACTTAAGTGACATGGGTGAAGACCACCTCTGAGTGATTATAAAAAATCCGTTGACTACGTTATCGTCTGTAACAAGTGGCTTTATCATGAAGCAATAAGGGTGGAACCGCGGGAAACAGTCTCTCGTCCCTTTTAAGTAGCGTGCTATTTAAAAGAGACGAGATTTTTATTTTCTCTTTTATAGCCCATATCGACTGAATCTTATTTTTTAAAGGAGAAATGATATGATTCAAGTAACTCTAAAAGATGGCAGTATTAAGCAATATGAAGAGGGGATTACCGTATTAGAAGTTGCAAAGGATATAAGCGAAGGACTATCTAGAATGGCATATGTCTGCCGTATTGATGGACAAAAGGCTGATCTTCGCACGGAGCTTACCAAGGATTGTAGGCTAGAAATCCTTGGTTTTGATGATGTGGATGGAAAAGAGACCTTTAGGCATACTGCATCTCATATTTTGGCACAAGCTGTTAAGAGGCTTTATCCCGAAGTGAAGCTAGCGATAGGACCAGCTATTACAGATGGATTTTATTATGACTTTGATACCCCAAGGCCTTTTACTGAAGAAGATTTTGAAAAAATTGAAGATGAGATGAAGAAAATTGTTAAGGAAAAGCTACCTATTGAGCGTTTTGAATTACCCCGAGAGGAAGCGATTCAACTGATGAAAGAGAAAGATGAACCTTACAAGGTGGAGCTGATTGAAGACTTACCAGAAGGTGAAGCTATTTCTTTTTATAAGCAAGGTGAGTTTGTGGATTTATGTAGGGGGCCACATCTTATGAGCACAAAGCCTGTTGAGGCCATTAAAATCATGTCGGTAGCAGGAGCTTATTGGAAGGGAAGTGAGAAGAATAAAATGCTTTCTCGCCTCTATGCTACAGCCTTTTCAAAAAAGGCAGATCTAGCAGATTATCTTCATAAACTAGAAGAGGCTAAAAAGCGTGATCATCGTAAGCTTGGAAAGGAACTAGAACTATTTACCCTATTAGATGAAGGTCCAGGCTTCCCCTTCTTTTTACCAAAGGGGATGGAGCTAAAAAATACACTTATGGATTACTGGAGACAAATCCATAAAAAAGCAGGCTATGTGGAGATTTCAACGCCAATTATTTTAAGTAAAGATCTATGGATTACAAGTACCCATTGGGAACATTATCGTGAGAATATGTATACGACGATTATTGATGAAGCAGATTATGCCATTAAACCCATGAACTGTCCAGGAGGAATGCTGGTTTATAAAACAAAGCTGCGTTCTTACAAAGATTTACCACTTCGAATGGGTGAACTAGGACTAGTTCATCGTCATGAGCTTTCAGGTGCACTTCATGGCTTAATGCGTGTGCGTAATTTTACCCAAGATGATGCCCATATTTTTATGCTTCCAGAACAAATCAAGGATGAGGTGAAAGGGGTTATTCGCCTTATTGATGAAGTATACAAAACCTTTGGTTTTAAGTATAGTGTTGAACTTTCCACAAGACCAGAGGATAGTATGGGCGGCGATGAGCAGTGGGAAATAGCCACAAATACATTAAAAGAAGTGATTGAAGAAAGTGGCTACGAGTATGAAGTCAATGAAGGTGGTGGGGCATTTTACGGTCCTAAATTAGACTTTAAGTTAGAGGATAGTTTGGGAAGAACCTGGCAATGTGGTACCATTCAGCTTGATTTTCAAATGCCAGAAAGATTTGAGCTTGAGTATATAGGTGCAGATGCCGAAAAGCATAGGCCCGTTATGCTTCACCGGGTGGTATTTGGTAGCATAGAGCGCTTTATTGGTGTGATTACTGAACATTTTGCTGGTGCTTTTCCAACGTGGCTTGCGCCTGTGCAAGTTAAGGTGTTATCTATTTCAGATAAATATCATACTTATGCGAGAAAGGTTTATGAAGAACTGCAAGCATCTGGCATAAAAGTAGAAATTGATGAGCGAGCAGAAAAAATAGGCTATAAAATACGAGAAGCCAGAAATATGCGTATACCTTTCATTGTAGTGGTAGGAGAAGCGGAAGAAAAAACTGGTACAGTCAATGTGCGTAGCAGGGAAAAGGGTGAAGAAGGAGTAATGGCGCTAGATGCCTTTATGGAAAAGGTGCAAAAGCAAATCAAAAGCAGATATAATGAACTCATAGGTGAAGAAAAATAGTATGTTATAAGAAAAGCTCAGGAAAAGTTAGAGGTGATTGGCTAAAACAGGCAGGCTTATTTTATAAATGAATATTGACATCATCCTATGCTTTCGTTAGAATAAAAGCATCTTAATAGAATGAAAGCAATGATGAGAAGAGTAGCTTATAGAGTTTTTTCAGAGAGAAAATGCATAGCTGAGAGCATTTTTATGATTCGTAAGTGAAGACCACCTCGGAGTGATTGAAAAACAATCCGGTAACCACGTTATAGTTTGAAATGAGCAGGCTTTTATTTGTAACAAAGGATTAGACTTGTTATTCATTAAAGCAACTAGGGTGGAACCGCGGGAATAGCCCCCGTCCCTTTTTAAGTAAGAGAATTATTTAAAAGGGACGGTTTTTTTGTGCCATTAAATCAGTATCAGTCAATTGTTAGTTTTGAAAGGAGTAGGAAAAATGATCAAAATTACATTAAAAGATGGTAGTGTAAAAGAATGCAATAAAGGCATTACAGTGTTGGGTGTAGCAGAAGAGTTAAGTAGTGGACTAGCTAGAATGGCTTGTTGCGGTAAGGTAAATGGTGAGGTAGTCGATCTGCGCACCGAGCTTTTGGAAGACTGCAATCTTGAAATACTTACCTTTAATGATAAAGAAGGGAAATGGGCTTTTCGTCATAGTGCATCTCATATTTTAGCTCAAGCAGTCAAGAGACTTTATCCAGAGGTTAAGCTGGCAATAGGACCAGCCATAGAAGATGGATTTTACTATGATTTTGATACACCAAGGCACTTTGTTGAAGCAGACTTTGCAGCTATTGAAGCAGAAATGAAAAAAATAGTTAAAGAGAAGCTTCCAATCGAACGCTTTGAACTTCCTAGGCAAGAAGCTATCGCACTTATGGAAAAAGCAGGAGAACCTTATAAGGTAGAACTGATTAAAGAACTTCCAGAGGGTGAGACCATTAGCTTTTATAAGCAAGGTGAATTTGTAGATCTTTGCGCTGGACCTCATCTGATGAGCACTAAGCCTGTAGAAGCCTTCAAAATCCTATCAGCAGCAGGTGCCTATTGGAAGGGTAACGAAAAAAATAAAATGCTGGCACGTATTTATGCAACAGCCTTTACTAAAAAAGCTGATTTAACAGCTTATTTAGAAGCTCTGGAAGAAGCTAAAAAGCGTGACCATAATAAGCTAGGACGTGAACTCAAGCTGTTTACAACTGATGATAAGGTTGGTCAAGGCTTACCTCTTCTTATGCCAAAGGGTGCGCGTATTATCCAAACCCTTCAAAGATTTGTAGAGGATGAAGAGGAAAAAAGAGGGTATGTATTAACCAAAACACCACTTATGGCAAAGAGCGATCTTTACAAAATGTCAGGACACTGGGATCACTACAAAGACGGTATGTTTGTGCTAGGCGATGAAGAAAAGGATAAAGAGGTTTTTGCACTTCGTCCTATGACTTGCCCCTTCCAATTTACAGTATATAATGCAGAGCAGCACAGCTACCGAGATCTCCCTATTCGCTATGGTGAAACCTCTACACTATTTAGAAATGAATCTTCAGGAGAAATGCATGGTTTGATTCGTGTAAGACAATTTACAATTTCTGAAGGTCACCTTGCATGTACCCCAGAACAATTAGAGGATGAATTCAAGGGTGTAGTAGAACTGATTAACTACTTTATGGAAGTATTAGGTATTCAAAATGATGTAAGCTATCAATTCTCTAAATGGGATCCATCTAATACCGAAAAATACATTGATGACCCCGAGGCTTGGGAAAAAACAGAAAATCTTATGCGAAATATCCTAGACCACTTAGGCATTAATTATACAGAAGCAGTAGGTGAAGCAGCTTTCTACGGACCTAAACTTGATATTCAATTTAAAAATGTACATGGTAAAGAAGATACAATTATCACCGTACAAATCGACTTTGCACTTGGAGAAAGACTTGGTATGACTTATGTAGATGTGGATGGAGAGAAAAAGCATCCACTAATCATTCACCGTACATCTATTGGTTGCTACGAAAGAACCCTTGCGATGCTCATTGAAAAATATGCAGGTAGTTTCCCAACATGGCTTGCTCCAGTGGCTGTTAAAGTACTTCCACTTTCTGATAAGTATGCCGACTATGCTAGCGAAGTAGTTAAAGCCTTCAAGGATCGTGGCATTATCAAAGTTGAAGCAGACTATCGTACAGAAAAGATTGGCTACAAAATCCGCGAGGCACGTATGGAAAGAGTACCTTACATTGTTGTAGTCGGTGCAGAAGAAATGGCTAATCGAACAGTTTCAGTAAGAAGCCGTCAAAAGGGTGATGAAGGTATTCAAGACCTTGAAAGCTTCGTAAACCGTGTAGATCAAGAAATTAAAGATAAATTTAACTATTTATTGCACATGGAAGTTGAAGAGAAACAAGATGCTAAAGCC
>JAEXBC010000398.1 GCA_023457875.1 Bacillota bacterium
ATTATAGGCTTCATCCTCTGTTTTCCCTGCTGCCACCAAATCATTATATTTAGCGATCAGATTACTGATTACCTCTTCCTTTAAATCTGCTGCGGCTTTAGTACGAGGCGCCTCCTCAAATAGCATATCAACCGTTACTCTTAATTTATTAATCATGTGCTTCCTCCACTCCCATTTTTTAAATTAATTCATCTATTAGCCTTTTGGCATTTTCCCAATCCTGTTTATTCTTTTCATAAGCTATTTTGCCTTGTGGTGTAATCGTATAGTATCTTCTTCTAGCCCCTGTCATCTCATTTCCCCAATAAGACATGATATAGCCTAGCTGTTCTAGTCTTCTAAACGCACTATATAAAGTGGCTTCTTTAAGTTCATAAGCATGGTCTGTTTTATCCAAAATAATTTTATTAATTTCGTAGCCATAGCTATCTTTAGTTAGAAGTTGCGATAGTATGATGGTATCTGTATGCCCTCTAATCAAATCCGATGCAATAGACAATATCTTTTCTCCTTTCTTAATAATTTATTATTTTATGTATATATTAAATCAAAGATACCTCGCCTGTCAAGGTATCTTTATAAAAATAGTATACAAAAAAGAAACATACCTTTAGCCACGCTAAAAATATGCTTCTTTAACTACTTTATCTCTTGATAATTTTTTTCAAACAGTCGTTTTTCTATAATATAAATATCTGTCCTATCTTCTTCATTAACGGCTAGATAATCTCCCACCTTACCATATTTATATTTGCTTGAATCTGTCTTTGTAAAGATTTTTACTGCCTTTTCTATAGGTCTTGCAAAAATATTGTTTTTCTTCTTTAAGATACATAACTTAGTATGTGGCTTAAGATGAATAACCTGCTGATTGTCTTGCCTTTTAATTCTAGGAAAATACTTCACCTGTACATTAAAGTCATCTTGGGTTGCATGATATTTGTCGAAAAAGTTTTTTTCATCTATCAGCGTAACTGCCCCTTCTGGATCTATAATCAGATAATCCTTTTTTTGTGCTCGCTTTTCAATATCTTCTTCTAAACACCTAATGACAATCTGGGTATTGTCAGGCAAAAGCTCACCTAACTTAACATATCCCATAGATGAGGCAATGGCCTCATAATGTTTCATAGACTCTATATGCACATCCTGATTGATATCCTCTATCACTTCAAAGGACTGATAATATTCTGTAAGCTTTCTTAAAAAATACTCATCATAACTTAGATAGGCATTTTGAAGATCGAATTTCTTTTTACTTATAAAACCAGCAGCACGGTCAATATGCCCACCGCCAGTTCCAATATCACTTGCAATAAAAGCTGCTAATTCATTCGCCATAACCTCTTTGACACAGCTTCTGACAGAGAATTTCAAGCCTTCACTGGCTTCGTTATAGACGATGCATACATTCACACAATCCACTTGTAGGGCAAAATCACTGATGAGTCCTAAAATATTAGGATCACACTCTTGAGCCTTTACCATAACATATTTATTCGTGGCATTATAAGAATGTCTAATGAGTGCCATACCTGCTATTTCTAGTTCCCTAAGGGTTAATATTGAATTTCTAAGCTTCTTTAGAAGCTGCTTATCATAAGCTAAACTATCTGTCATATCTTTATCTAAGGCATTATGAACTTCTATAAACGCACTACTATCTATAAATAATCCATAATATAAGGCTGTAGAAATATCTAGGTGCTCACTTATATCAAAACCTTCTTCCATAAGTAAATTCCATACCACAGTACATGCACTTGCCAAATCACTTCTCACTTCTTGCCGCTCAATTACTGGAACCTCTTGAATATGGTGATCAATGATGGCTACCTCCTTGGCTTCAAAGCGTCTAACATTTCCTGCTCCATATTGGCAGTCTACAGTAATTAAAAGTCCATCCACCTTCAGTTCTTCTACATATTCAATAGGAATCTGTAGTTCATTCACCAAGAGCATAATGTTAGGCTTTGAAATGATAAGGTTGCCACTATAAATAAGTCTTACCTCTTTACCTTTGCTTTTGAAAAATCTATAAAGGGCGTATCCTGCAGAAATGCTATCAGGATCTGGATTATCATGACATTGAATAACTATCTTTTCAAAACACATTAACTCAGAAAGCTTCATTGCTTTTCTCCTTATACTCATTTAATCTAATCGTCTATTAAAAGCTTAGCTTATCCGCTTTAAGATTACAAATAAAACCTATCAAAATTTATCACAAAATATTCTGATAGGTTTTTGCTTTTCATTATGAGGTCTGACTAATATTTATAAAACTTATGTTGTTTATCACCAAAAACAAATCCTTAATCAAGATTTTTTGTAAGCTTTTTAGTTTCATAAACCATATCCATAAATTCTTGTTTATAAGGGTCATCGCCCATATAGGTAGCTACGCGCTTTAGCACATTGTCATAGGAAGCGTCCTTCTTATATTTTGAATCTCTAAGTAGCATACCATACTCAGCAACAGCACTTGCAAACCCTATATTGCTATTGTTCTCATTCTTCTGTGGTTTAAACATACAAAATAATAATTTACTTTCTTCTTCGTCTGGCTCTTTGTAGCGCAGTTTAACTAGGCCATATTCTTCGCCTTTGAGGATATCTGTATCCTCATAATAATTTTGCTTTTCCTCTCTATTGGCATCTACGGTTTGTATTTCATATAGGGCTGTTACATGATGACCTGCACCTATTTCTCCTGCATCTACTGCATCATTATCAAAATCTTCCTTTGCTAAGACTCTATTCTCATAACCTATTAGCCTATAGCTTTCCACCTTGCTAGGATTGAATTCAACTTGAATTTTCACATCTTTAGCAATCGCATACAGAGTGCCATACATTTCTTCTCCTAATACCTTTTGAGCTTCATCTAGGCTATCAATATAGGCATAATTTCCATTGCCTTTATCTGCCAGGGTTTCCATCATGTCGTCCTTGTAATTACCCATTCCAAAGCCTAGAGTGGTTAAAAATATCCCTTTTTTTGCCTTCTTAGTAATAATTGCTTCTAACTCCTCTAAGCTTGAAGGTCCTACATTAAAGTCCCCATCTGTTGCAATGATTACTCGATTATTACCGCCCTCAATAAAATGAGACTCTGCAAGCTGATATGCTCTTTCTATTCCCTCTGCTCCTGCAGTGGAACCTCCTGCTGCTAGACGTCTAAAGGCATCCTTTATTGCTCTTTCGTCATTTCCTTCTGCACCATCTAAAACCACACCTGATGAACCTGCATAAACTACGATAGATACGGTATCACTGGCCTTTAGATTGCTTGTGAGAATAGAAAAAGATTCTTTTAATAAGGGTAATTTATTCTCCTCATTCATAGAACCAGATACATCGATTAAGAATACTAAATTGCTAGGTGGAATCTCTTCTGGTAATAAAGTCTTACCCTTAAGACCTACTAATAATAGTTGATGCGCTTCGTTCCAAGGACAAGGCATCATTTCCTCTGTAATGCTAAAGGGAACATCCCCCTTTGGATTAGGATAATCATAGTTAAAGTAATTAATGAGCTCTTCTATTCTAACTGCGTCAGCTACTGGCAAAGTACCTTGGTTAATAAATCTTCTTACATTTGCATAGGAAGCTGTATCCACATCAATTGAAAAAGTAGACACTTCATTTTCTTTGGTATTCATAAAATCATTTTCAATAAGCTCACTATAACTTTCACTATTTGGCTCGCCCTGCCCAGTTATACGCTTCTGGGTGTATTGCTCTTCATCTGTGTATATACCTTCTTCTTCATAGGTTGGCCCCATTGCCGTTGTTGACT
Source organism: Bacillota bacterium (assembly GCA_023457875.1). Classification (GTDB taxonomy): domain Bacteria; phylum Bacillota; class Clostridia; order Lachnospirales; family Cellulosilyticaceae; genus Cellulosilyticum. Next base: position 3,803 of record JAEXBC010000398.1, read on the forward strand.
GATCCATCGCCTCGGGTGCAGGTTCCTCAGTAGCTTCTACCATATTCTCACGGGCTACGAAGCCAGTGTCCTTGCTCATTGAGGCACCACCACAGCCAGTCAATAAACTACTTGTCATCATTATACTCATCAATATCCCCATATATCTTTTATTCCATTTCATTTTTATCATCCTCCATAACATGTATTTATTATTATGACGTTGGATAATAAAAAAAGTTCCACACTTAGCAGAATAATTTTAAAATTAATTATTTAGATGGCATGATGATAAATAAAGTCATAGGTAATGCCTGCATCTGTTATTTTCTTAGCTGTCTAAAATACCAAAAAATATTTGCATCTATAGTAACATTTGACTATAATAGACATATTATATTATTTAATATTTCTACATATTCTATTTTATATTGGAGGTATGATTTATGCCACTTGATTCATCTCAGTTTAACTTAAATAATGTACTTGCAGCAAAAGAACGTATTCAATCTACTTGTACTCATACAGACTTAATTTATAGCTATGAGCTCAGTCATGAATATAATAACGAGGTTTACCTAAAACCTGAGAATTTGCAGGTTACAGGTTCTTTTAAAATTCGTGGCGCGTTAAATAAAGTGAAGACCCTTTCTGACGAAGAGAAAAAAAGAGGACTGATTGCTTCCTCAGCTGGTAACCATGCTCAAGGTGTTGCTTATTCTGGTCATACTCTAGGAATTGACGCAACCATTGTTATGCCAAAGACAACTCCTCTTATTAAAATTCAAGCCACTAAAAATTGGGGTGCCAACGTTGTCCTTGCAGGTGACGTTTATGATGAAGCTTATGAAGAAGCAAAACGCTTAGCCAAAGAAAAAGGATACACCTTTGTTCATCCTTTTAACGACTATGAGGTAATGGCAGGACAAGGCACGATTGCCCTTGAAATTTTAGAGGATATGCCCGACACAGATGTCATCTTAATACCTGTGGGTGGCGGTGGATTGATTAGCGGTATGGCAGTAGCTGCTAAGGCAATCAATCCAAATATTAAAATTATTGGTGTGGAATCAACAAGCGCAATGGCTATGAAGGAATCCATAGATGCAGGTTTTGCTGTATCTTTAAAGAGTGTAGATAGTATTGCTGACGGTGCAGCCGTTAAACGTGTGGGTAATTTAGCCTTTGACATCGTTAAAGATTATGTGGATGACATTATTACCTTAGATGAACAAGACTTAATTGAAGCCATCTTCTTATTAGTTGAAAAACATAAAATCGTAGCAGAAGCAACAGGAGCCCTTTCTATTGCTGCACTGAAAAAGCTTAATATGACAGGAAAAAAAGTGGTATCTGTTATTAGTGGTGGAAATATTGATGTGCTTACAATGTCATCACTACTTGACCGTGGACTTTATTCTCGCGGTAGACTATTCTGCTTCTCAGTTAAACTCAAAGACACCCCTGGTCAGTTGGTGAAGGTTGCAGAAATTCTTGCTGATGTAGGTGCTAACGTTGTAAAACTAGATCATAACCAATTTAAAGCACTAGATCGTTTGCGTCATGTCGCTTTGGAAATCACAGTAGAAACCAATGGACATGATCACATTAAAGAAGTAAAAGCTGCCTTAAATAAACAGGGATATGATATTGAAGTGATTTACTAAAATCTTTGGTTAACTGATACGAAATAGGTTGCCAATCCATAAAAAAGCTCTTTATCAACTCAAGTGTTGATAAAGAGCTTTTTTCTATTTCACTTCTATGCTTACTTATTACCTGCTAATATCTGTGATAATAAGTCATTTCCTTCTGGTACAAGTTCAATAGGAATTTCATTTTCAATAATACGTTCTGTTTCTAAAATATCAAACATTGCTGATGCAACGTCCTTGTCACTTGCTATTTCTCTCAGTGTTTCTCCAACTATTTTAGGCCTTATGGTTGCAGCCTTACCAAAATCCACTGCAG